>NZ_CALIJF010000001.1 GCF_938018035.1 uncultured Campylobacter sp.
TCCTTTTTGAATATTAATTCTAAGATTATAGCCCAATTAAGATTAAATTTTAAAGTCCGAATTTAATGAGCTTGCAAGTGGGGCAATTTAGTATTTAAAATTCTACCCTAATTCCCTATTTTTCCTAAATCCTTGCACATTTGCGTGTCGCCATCCTCGCAACCTAGCTTTAAATATCGCCTCAAATATAAAATTTGCTCTTTCTCCTCCTCGCTCATATCAAGCACCCATTTGCACGCTTGTTTTATTGCGAGTTAAAAATAGCGCTTTCATTTCAGCCACTCTAAACGATATAAATTTAAATCAGAAAGCGACGTAAATTTTATCTTTTGCTAGCGGCTGCGCTTTGATTACGCTCTGCCGCGGCTTGCGTTATTAAAAGTGCCGAAATTGCAGGATAAATTTCTTTCATTATTACTCTTTACCCCTCTTTGGATTCGCCATCTTTTACTCCTTTGTTGAATTTGCGTTGTATTTATCAGTTATTTCTTCAAATGCTTCTAGCGCACACTTTACGGGATCGTGTTCCTCCTCATCTCGTAAGCAGTTTTCTAAAGCTACCTTCAGCGCGCAAGATCTTAGTTTAAATAGTTTTTTCTGATCGGTAAATTTTTCACAAGCCGTAGTGTAATTTATAACAGCCTTTTTAATGTTGCCTCTTAAACCTATGTCTTGTGTTCCAAGAGCAAAACAAGACTCGGCTATACCCGCTTTGCAAGATTTTTCATAAGGAGTGATAGAAGCTTCACGCATACCAAGCCTAGGACCTAATATATAACCAAGATCCGAGCATCCGATCATATCTCCGCCATCGCATTTTTTAGATAAAATTTCTATTAGTTTAGTACACGAACTATATTTACCGTTCCCCTTATCGCATTCGTTATAAAGATTCTCCTCTTCAGCCGTAGGCTTACCAGCCATTACGATAGAAGCTAAAAATATCATAGAATAAAATACAAAATTAATTTTCCCCATACAATTTCCTTTCGACACCTTCAAAAATAATTTTACCTTTTTTTATAGGGTTACACTCTTTGTCTTTCAGGCAGGCTTTCAGTTCCTCGATATTTTTGCAAACTATATCTCTATCTTTAAGATCGCTATTACAAACTTTTTCAAGACTTTTGATTGCTGTTTGCATATTACCGTTTACATATATATCTAGCGTACCCAATATAAAACAGTGGTATGTGCTATTGGCATCACACAGCTTAATCAGATATTTCGTAGCTTCCTCTATTCGGCGTAATGATCGCAAAAGATCACTCTGT
>NZ_CALIJF010000002.1 GCF_938018035.1 uncultured Campylobacter sp.
TTTTCCTTGCCGAATTCAAAAATTTTAGTATCGATTATCTCGTAGGGGATCTCGTGCTCTTTAAAATGGGCGCTTATCTCGCGCAGATCCTCGCCGATACCGTAGGTGACGGTGACAGCTCGAAACTCCCAATCTAACGGGCTTACGCTTTGGAAGTGCTTCAGCACGTGCGCCAAGCTCATGCTGTCCTTACCGCCGCTAAGAGCTAGTAAAATTTTATCGCCGCGCTCGAACATCTTGTATTTGGCGTTGGTTTGTCCGACGCGGCGAAGTAGTTTTTTGGAGAGGTTTATCATAACCTTTCGATCATTTTTAGGACGAAATTTGCGCTCGTCTGCGCGCTTTTTACCATAAACTCGTCAAAGTCGAACTCGGCTTTGTGCCCCGCCTCGTCGCTTATCGCGCGCAGCACGCAAAACGGCACGCCCAGCGCGTCGCACACCTGCGCTACGCTCGCTCCCTCCATCTCGACCGCGCTCGCATCAAACGTCCGCTCGATCCAGTTCTTACGCTCCTCGCCGCTTACGAACTGATCTCCGCTAGCAATGATACCCGATTTTAGCGTGATGCCTAGTTGCTCGGCGACGCTTTGCGCTATGGAATTTAGCTTCGCGTCGGTTTGAACCGAAATTTTACTTCCCGGCACGAATCCGTGCGGATGACCGAACGCCGTTATGTCCAGATCGTGCTGCACGAGCGAGGTGGCGTATAAAATTTCGCCGATCTTAATGCCGCGCTTCAAAGCCCCTGCAACGCCCGTAAAAATGAGCGCGCGCGCGCCGAATTTCTCGATCATGACCGTAGCGGTCAGGGCGGAATTTACCTTGCCGATCTTCGAATATGCGATCACTAGATCGTGCCCGTTAAGCTTGGCGGCGTAGAATTTATTATTCGCATGCTCCGTAGCATCCACGCTCATGCCCCGCTTACGCAGTGCGGATAGCAGCGGCTCGATCTCTTCTGGCATAGCGCCCAAAATCGCTACTTTCATCCGTTCTCCTTTGCAAATTTCAAAAACTCGTCTAAGCTCGCAAGATCCGTGATGCTGAAAGTCGGCTTCTGCGTGATCTTTTTGTTTATACCTTTTAAAACCGCCGCGCCGAACTCGACGAAGCAATCCGTCTTGCCCTCGTAATTTTTGATGCTTTG
>NZ_CALIJF010000003.1 GCF_938018035.1 uncultured Campylobacter sp.
ACTTCGATTGTATCGCGCAGCCCAGCGAGCCTAGCGGCGAGCTCGCGGACGCTTTAGCACAGGCTTTCGGCGGGATGGAAAATTTTAAAAGCGAGTTTTTAAAGCGCGCGATGGGGCTTTTTGGCAGCGGCTGGTGCTGGCTTGCGTGCGACGAGCGTGGCGCGAATTTAGAAATCATCACAACGCAAAATGCGGACACACCGATCGTGCATGGTAAAATTCCACTGCTTGCCTGCGATCTTTGGGAGCACGCATACTACGCCGATCATCAAAATGCGCGCAAATCCTACGTGGAGAATTTCTTGCGTTTTGCGGATTTCGGCTTTGCAAGCGACGCCTACTTCCAGGCGAAAAAGCAAGGACTTGACTCCGTAAAGCTATACATCAGCGAGCTTCACCCCGTCGCCTCCTCGCGCTGCGATTGCGGATACTGCGGGTAGATTTAGGCTTTTGCCGCGCAGCCTTTAGCGCCGTGAAATTCTAGGCTCACTATCTCCCCACGCGCTAAATTTCAAATAGTTCCGTCTCTCAACGCTTCTTTTACCGCACGAATACTGCACCATACAGCCTGCGGTGCTCTGCGAGCGCTCCCAGCTTGCCGCGCGTTAAATTTACGTAAATTTTGATCTTGAACCCATTTGGCGTCTGCGGATTGAAATTTAAGATTTTTAATTTAAAGTTTGTTTGACTATAGTTCACCGCTCGTTACGCGCCAAATTCCGAATGCTTCTCCTTTTCAGCGCTTATATCTTGTGCGCAAATACCGCGTTACACAGACCTTATGTGAAATTTCGCTTTATCTAGCTCTGCTTTCTTAAAATTTCCACTGCCCGCGTATTGAAATTTAACGCTACGAGCGAGTATCTTGCAAAATTTTAAAGTTGCAAATAAGCCCATGAAATTTTCATACCGAAATAAGCAGCGCATTCTTTGCTTCCGTAATTATATAGAGAGACACTCTCTGCCTCCCTGCCTTGTTCACCCATGCCCTATTCGTAAAATTTTGTTTAGTAAAGCGGTCGGCAAATTTTATATCAGCCAGCTAAAATTTACTGCGCCAAAGGCGGGGTGCGGCGGGTTTGAAATTTACACCCGAATAACACGGCTTGCGAACCGTGGGATAAATTTAATGGAAATCGATCGTTAAATTTTACTTTTTGGCAGTTAAAATTTTTAGCGCCGTTTCGGCTTGAAATTCCGTTTTAAATTTTAAAAATTTATCCGCCAAAGCTGGCTCGTTACGCGGAAAAGACAAGCCGCATCGAATGCCGCGTCGGGCGATACCTGCGCGCTATGCGCGCCAAAATACAGCGTGGAATTTTAAGCCGCATTAGCTCAAATCGCGCGACGAGCTGTGCTG
>NZ_CALIJF010000004.1 GCF_938018035.1 uncultured Campylobacter sp.
CGGCACCTAATATAACCATGATTCCTTAACGCCGTTTTCCGCTGCGCCGCCCATGTCGGCCATACAATTCGCATTGCCGCTTGAAATTTCGCTTGCAACGGCGCTTGAAATTATGCTTGCATTTGTGATTTCGCTCGCGTCTGCGCTTAAAATTTCGTTCCGGACAGCGCTCGGAATTTTGCTAGTACTCGAAATTTCGCCCCCGACGGAGTTTGAAATTTCTCTCATAACGATGTCGGACACTTTGCTTGCGACGACGCTTGAAATTTTATCTGCACTTAAAATTTTGCTTACGTCGTTTGCACCGCCCGCATTACTTTTGCAGCCGCCCGAAATTCCACTCATCGTGCTTTGCGAAATTCCGTCCATTTCGCTTTTGCTACCAACCGAAATTTGATCCGCCATTCCGCCTTGCAAAGCTTCGTTTTTTGCACTAGCGGGGATGCTCGCCCCGCCCGTAATATCGGCGGAGCAGGCGTCGCTGATTAGAATTTTACCTATATCGCACGACAAAGCCCCGTCCGTCTTCTCGGGTAAAATTTCGCCCGCGCTGCCAGGAGTATAAGCACCGGCAGAAATTTTATTCGCAATATTTGCGCCGTTAGGTAAAACCCTATCCGTTACGGCTGTCGGGGTTTTACCCATTCCGCCTGCCGTCTTGGACGTGATTTTGTCGTTTCCGCCGTATTTTTCGAGCAGAAATTTCACGCTTTGTATCGTGGGTACCGGGCGGTTTTGCGAAATTTCATAATCGCTCGCCTCCACGCCCGGGGCGTCGCTCCACAGCGCTTGGCACCATCTAAGCCGCAGCTGCGGAGGTGCCGAAAAGCTTTTTTTAAACGGGTTTAGAAATGACGGCATTATGATCAGCAAGTCAGGCTTCAGGCTGGATAAGATCGCCTTCACCGCGGCGTCGTGTCCTGCGTGCGGCGGATCGAAACTGCCGCCGAAAAGTGCGATCTTCACGCGCCCGCTCCGCGCCGTTTCGCGCCACAAAATTTCGCACTATCCGCCGCAAATTCTGCGGCATAAAATTTTGCGCGGCACAATCTTGCTTTATGAAATTTTACGCTGTAAAATTCCGCTTCGCCAAATTTTGTTTCAAAAAATCCCGCGTTTTGCAGCGCGGTAAATTTAAAGGAGGCGGCGGCGCAAAGGCTAGGGCTGCGTCGTAGCCCTTTTGCGGCGGCAAATTTGAAAAGCGCGTCTCCGCGGAATTTTACCTCGCCGAATTTCGCTGCGTTAAATTTCATTTTAAGCTCTAAATTTGGCGTCCGGGACTTCATCTCGCTAAATTTCGTATCGTGAAATTTAGCCGCATAAAATTTCGCAGTGCGAGCTAAAAAACTGGTCTCGCGCAATTCTGCTTTGTAAAATTTGACGTCGCATACCCTAAATTTTGATTTGCAGAATTCCATGCCGCAAAAGTTTGTCTTTAAAAATTCTGTTCCGTAGGTCGCAAAATTTGCACCATGAAATTTCTCGTCGTGAAATTTAAAATGCGAGTGTCGTGATTGCCGAATTTGTCGCGTATGACGAAGCGTTTCATTGCAAAATTTAAAACCGCGAAGCTTGGCATCGTGTGCCCCGGGCTCTGCGCCGCAAGGATAAAATTTAACGCCACTCCCACTAAATTTTGCAGCGCAAAATCCAGCGGCTGCGAAGTAGGCGTTAGAATTTGGGTTTTTGTAAGGCTTTTGCACGGGCCGCCTACATATATTTTTCTAAAA
>NZ_CALIJF010000005.1 GCF_938018035.1 uncultured Campylobacter sp.
AAAAAGCTATTTTCTTCAAAAGGGGTGGAGAGGATGGTAAGCCTACCGGCTACGGCTCCGATAGAAGGCACGAAAGCGTGCCAGATGCGCTTTTGATTGGGATACCAGGCAAACTCATCCATCCAAATATCTCCGGTAAAGCCTTGCACCGTGCGGAAATTATGCGCCATAACGCGGATTGTAGCGCCGTTATTAAGGCTCTTTTCATATTCGCTATCTTTCGCAAAGCTCACGCCTAGCTTTTTTGCCCACATTTGCGAATAATTCATTAAAATTCTAGCCTGCTCTTCGCTGGCGCTTAAAAATAGTTGATTTCGCCCCGCTACGGCGCCAAGGAGCGCATCGAGGCTTGAAACGTAAGAAAATCCGATCTGACGGGATTTTAATACGATGCGAAATTGCGAAGCGTCGTTTAAAAAATCCTTTTGATAATCGAATAGCTCGCCGCTTTTAAGCGCTATCTCTTTTAGGCTTTCATATGCTCCGTTCATTAGCGCGATGGGTTTTTTCTTGTTTTTTACCTTTTGCTCTTTTGCTTTTGCGCCCTGTAGCCTAGAAAGCGAAGCTGTAAGCATAGCGATCTGCTTTGCCTTGGAGTCGCTACTTTTGCCCTTGCTAAGCGCAGCTATTTGAGCTTTTAGATTGCGGATCGTCATCGCGCCGCCATCTTCCGCGCCTTTCTTACGCCAGCGCGCGATCGTAGCGGCATTCACTCCGTAAGATTTAGCTAGCTCGGAGGCGGCATAACCCGAGTGTAAAAGATTTAGGATAAGCTCTTTCGTCTTTTTGCTATACATCACTCATCCAGACTAGCCATAGCCAAAAAATCTAGGGTAAAGGTGAAATTTAGTATATCCACGCCGCGCTCATCCGTAGCATCTACGCTAGAGCCCGTAAAGCGTAATAGAGGGGTCAGCCGCATCAGCTCTTTTAGCACCGCCTCTCCGCTTGCGATAGGTACTATTACGCTAAGATTGGCGCGGTATTGCGTGAGATTTAGCGCCGATCTTTCGGATACAAAAACCTTATAGTCGTCCTCATGTTTTAAAATAAGCTCCTCGCAAAGCGCAATAAGCACTTTTTCGGTAGTGATTTTTTCACTTAAATCCATTTTTACTCCTTAAACCGCGGCATAAAAGTAGCCGCCCGTGTTCTTTTTAGTCGTTAGCTTATAAAATTTATCCATCCAGTACTCCTCCCATTGCTTTACGTCCTTGAAGGTCTCCAGGCTTTCGTCGTATTCGTTCGCACGTTGTTGGATCTTTAGCCAAAGCTTTTGCCCCAAAAGAGCAAGGCCCATATAGGCTTTGGCCTTAATCAGGTTTAGCCCGCTAATATCATATTTTTTTATCTCATATTCTGCCATCTCGATATACGGAATAATCTCTTCGTCGCTTATCATTTTAAGCTTATTGTATCTGCGGATTTCATTTAAAATTTCATCCATGTTTTTTATCCTCTGCACTCATAATTTAAAACCCCCTTCAAAAAGCTTCAAAACGCTTTC
>NZ_CALIJF010000006.1 GCF_938018035.1 uncultured Campylobacter sp.
GAACGAGCTTTTGAAACAGAAGCTAGGCTGATTTCGCAGCTTTTGCGGCGAATTAATGCGGCGCGGCGTATGCGATAGATGAAGCTCTTAGGGATAAAATTTTAAATCTGCTCGCAGCGTTTTGCTTCGAGCTAAAGCTTTCGGGCGCCAATGACGAAGGCTTTTGCGTGTTATAATTTTATTCGGCGCGATCTCGGCGGCTACCTGCTCTCCTCGCGCACGTTTTGTTCTTTTGAGTTCGTTTTTTCTCGTGCGAGTCGTTTGTGTCGAGTGTCGGTCTGCGACGGAGTGGTTTAAGAAGCACGTCCTAGGAATTTTACTCACGGCTACCGTCAAAGCGCGGCAAAGCTTGCAGGGAATGCGTAAATTGCTCTGCTTGAGAGAGCGAGAACGGAAGCTCTGGGTGCGCGGGTAGGATCGAATACGTAGGGTTAAATTTGAGTGGCAAGCCAATGTGTAGGCTAAATTTAATCAATCACTGCGTCGGATGCGCGTGCCCCAAACCTTGCGCCAAACGATAACGTGGCGAGCGACCGCAGATCATCTAGGTCCAAAGCACGCCTTGATAGATTTAAGCGGATTTAAAAGCACGATTTGCGATCGGGCGTCTGAGTAAAATTTTTAAAAATTTGATTTGCCTTGGCGATGCGTGAGTGAAATTTAAAACGTATAATGGAGTTTCAAAATCCTCATTCGTTCACTGCCGCGCCTTTTGTGAAAGTGTTTTTTTGGCGGAAGAGCAAAACCTTAAAAGTATGAAATTTTAGTAAGGTAAATTTTAAAAAAGCGAAGTTTTTGCTGAGTAAATTTCAAAAGCGCAGAATTTTAACGAGACGAAATTTTGACGAGATGAAATTTCAAAAAGCGAATTTTAAAGCGTGGCTTCGGCTAGCATTTGCGCAGGCTCATGTCGGCGCTTTTGGGCTAAATTTTCAAAGAGCGGGAATTTTAAGAGAATGAAATTTGAAAAACCGCAAATTTGCGAATAAATTTTTAAAAAGGAACATAATGAAAATCGCGGTTATCGGCGCTGGCAAATGGGGCAGCGCACTTTTTGACGCGCTTAGCGCGAAAAACGAATGCGTCATCACTTCGCGCACGCCAAGACAAATTCCACATTTTGTAAGCGTGAGTGAGGCATTGGAGTGCGAAGCGCTCGTTTTTGCGCTCGCGGCACAACAAACCGCGCAGTGGCTGGATCAAAATTTCACCTACAAAAATCAAAAAATTCTAGTCGCTTCCAAGGGCATCGACGCAGCAAGCGGTAGGTTTTTGAACGAAATTTTTGAAGCGTATGTCGCGCGCGGCAATCTTGCTTATCTATCGGGTCCGTCGTTTGCTACCGAAGTCATGCAGAAGCTGCCTTGCGCGCTCGTCGTAAGCTCGTGTAACGAAAATCTAGCCGAGCTTTTCGCAAGCGCCTTCCCTGCCTACATCAAGACTTACACGAGTGGCGATATCATCGGCGCAGAGGTGTGCGGCGCGTATAAAAATGTCATCGCCATCGCTAGCGGCGTTTGCGATGGACTTGAGCTCGGAAATAACGCTAGAGCGAGCCTGATCGCGCGCGGCATCGTAGAGATCGCGCGCTTTGGCAAGTTTTTCGGTGCTCGAGACGAGACCTTTTTGGGCTTAAGTGGCGTGGGTGATCTGTTTTTGACCGCCTCGAGTGCGCTATCGCGAAACTACCGCGTGGGACTAGGGCTTGCGCGCGGCAAAGGGCTCGAAGAAATTCTGCGCGAGTTGGGCGAGGTCGCCGAGGGCGTGGCTACGACCGAAGCGGTCGTAAATATCGCGGCAAAGCACAAGATCTACGCTCCGATCGCTACCGAGGTCGCGCAAATTTTGCATGGGAAGGACGTAAGAGCGAGTCTAAAGGACCTGCTGCGCAAAAAATGAGCCGTACGACGGAATTTACTCACTAAATTTTAGCGGTAAATTCGGCCTGCATAGTTTTGATTTATCCGCTATGTTTGTGAAATTTAGTTGCTGGTTTGCGAATTTTAGTCGGTGTTTGTTTGGATCTGTTTACGTGGCTTTGCCCGATAATTTTATGGGCTTGATTTTCGCCTTGCGGCTTCGCGCGTCTGATACGACGCAAAATCGCAGCAAAAGAGCGCTTGTATAGATGTGGCGTAGCGGCTTTGCGGATTTTGGTCGGTGTCCGTTTGGATCTGTTTACGCGGCTTTGACTTAAAATTTAGCTTTAAGCTTGAGTGCGAAATTTTAAAGCGAGGTCGTAAAATTTTAAAAAGAGGCTAAATTTTAAAACATTTAAGATGGATCGCAGGTGGTTGACGGCCGAGGGTGGAACGGACTGCCCGTCTGCGACTGGGTAGATCAAAATTTTTGATGTGTCAGATTTAAAAATTAAGGCGTGATATTTTTTCTTTAGACGAGGCAGAAATGAGCCAAATAAAGGAGTGCAATCGTGCGCTTTGGATAGAATTTGCGGTAAAATGAGGCGGAAAGGCATAAATTTTGAAAATATTCAAGACAGATGATGTGTAATTTTGATAAATTTTTATTGCTTGCAAAGGAGCGGACTATTCGTCCGCGACTGCAGCAAGTTAAATTTTGCAGAATATCGGTGTATTATAAATTTTAATACAGGAGCCAAGGCGAAGTATTTTATAGAAACATTTTGCTTTGCAAAAATGCTACGCTTGTTTTGAGATGATTTTTTGGGATTGTGCAGTGAAAATTTTGCGTAGGCTAGACGGGGCAGTCTGCCGAGCAAAATTTTAGCAAACTCCGCAAAAAGCGCTCAAAAGGCAAGTCGCAAAGATAAAAGAGGAGAAGATGAAAAAATACGAAGGCTACAATCTCAGGCTACGCGACGCTCTCGTCGGCGTACAGTTTTTATTCGTGGCGTTTGGCGCGCTAGTACTCGTGCCGATCTTAACGGGGCTTGATACGTCCGTGGCGCTGTTTACGGCGGGCATCGGCACGCTGCTGTTTCAGCTCATCACGCGTAAACACGTCCCGCCGATCTTTCTCGCGTCTAGTTTTGCGTTCATCGCGCCGCTAAGCTTTGGCGTGAAGGAGTGGGGCATCGCCGCGACGATGAGCGGAGTGATCGCGGCGGGGCTTTTTTACGTGGTTTTAAGCCTGCTCATTAGGCTCAAAGGCGAGGGATTTTTGCATAAAATTTTACCGCCCGTGGTCGTCGGTCCCGTCATCATGACGATCGGCCTCATCCTCTCGCCCGCAGCCGTAAATATGGTCATGGGCAAGGGCAAAGAGGCGCTTTACACGCAGGGGCAGTCGCTTACCATCGCGCTCATCTCGCTTTCGGCGGTTATCGTCGTTATGATGTTTGGCCGCGGCATGCTGCGCCTAGTGCCGATACTTTGCGGTATCGCGGCGGGATACTGCGCGTCGCTGTTTGTCGGCATCGTGGATTTTACGCCGATTTTAAGCGCGCCGTGGTTTGCGCTGCCGCATTTCACCGCGCCGGTTTTTAAGCTCGAAGCCGTGATCTACATGGTGCCTATCGCTATCGCGCCCGCGATCGAGCACATCGGCGATATGCTTGCGATCAGCAACGTCACGAAGGAAAATTTCCTCAAAAATCCTGGGCTTAAAAGCACGCTGCTAGGCGACGGGCTCGCGACGTCGCTAGCTGGCTGCTTCGGAGGACCGCCAAACACCACCTACTCCGAGGTCACGGGCGCGGTCAGCATCACGAAAGCCTACAATCCCGCCATTATGACCTTTGCCGCGTTTACGGCGATACTGCTAGCCTTCGTGGGCAAGCTCGGCGCCGCGCTCTCCACGATCCCCGCTCCCGTCATCGGCGGCATTATGCTGCTGCTTTTCGGTATCATCGCTAGCGTGGGCATGGAAACACTCATAAAAAACAGCGTGGATCTAGCCGAGCCGCGCAATATGATCATCGTCGCGCTCATCTTCGTCTGCGCGATCGGCGGCATGGTGCTGGATTTTGGCGCGATGAGCTTTAGCGGAGTGGGACTTGGCGCGCTCATCGGCATTACGTTAAATTTAGTGCTGCCAAAGACCAAGCATTTTGAGGGGTATTGAGTTAAATTTTGCGCGGAGCGTGAGTCGTTTCGCGCGGTTGCGGGTAAATTTGAACTCAAATTTCGGCGTCAAATTTCCCCGCAGCTTTCGCCGTCAAATTTACCGCGCCCTAAATTTTAAAATTTCCCCCGCAAACGCTTTCAAATTTCAAACGTTTTAAACTAGCAAGATATATAATTGCCTTATGAAAAAGACGAATAATTTAAGCAAATTTGATAAAAAGGCGCTAAAGCTGCTCTTTGCGGTACTTTTCGTGCCGCTCTTCGTCTCGCTCGTTTTTATCTATGAGTTATCGGTGTATGACCGCTCGCGCGAGCTGCCCGCGGACGCGCAAAAGATTGGGGGTTACTACAACATCGGCGGCAAAATTTATCTACGCTCTTGGAATCTCGCTCCCTACGAGCTAGAGGGCGGCGCGGACGCGGCGAGCTTTCGCGCGCTTGATACCGGCAGATACTCCTACGCAAACGTCGGCATGGACGCTAGTAGCGTATTTTGCGGCGCTCGAAAGATGTCGGGGCTCAATCCCGCCCGCACGCAAAAGATCGGCGCGCGATACTACAGCGACGGGCGCGTGAGCTATTTCTGCTCGGACGTCACGCAGCGCACGGGTGGCGCGATAAGCTACATTTACAAGGTCTTTTTCCACGCCTTTGGGCTCTCCAAATGGCCGCAGGAGTATAACTATCCATACGCGAGGCTGGATACTAGCGCGCCCATCTCGCCTCTGACCGAGAGCCCGTACGTCGCCACGGACGGCGAGCGGGTATTTTACGAGGGTAAAATTTTAGAGGGCGCGGATGCAAAAAATCTAAAACAGATAAGGCTAAAAATCACACACGAAGACGGTCCCGATTCGCCCGCGCACTTTCGCCAGGTCGATCGGTGGCTAAGCGACGGACGCAGCGTCTATGCGGACGGCGAGAGGCTAAATTTCACGCCTAGCGAGCGGATGTATCTCGTGGAGTCAAACGCCGGCATAGAGTTTCTTTTTGATCCCACCACGGGCGCGGTGTTTATGGACGGCGAGAGATTTGATGCCGCAAACGAGCCTTATACGCCGCTAAATTTTCAGGGCAGGCATCAAGAATACATGCTGTTTGCGAGTAAAAACGGCATATTTTATCTAAGCAAGGATAAAATTTTAAATCGCCCGCGCGCTAGCGGCACCGAGGGCTGGCTCAAAGACGCGTTTTGGTACGTTTATTATAAATTCGGCGCAGACGGCAGTCCGCTAAGCGCGCTAAAAAGGGCGGGCGACAATCCGTTTAAAGGCGCCGTGCGGCAGATCTCGGAAAAGCTTTTGAAGGATGACGCGGGATTTTATTATCTAAATTTCTACTCGCATAGCGTTTACGTCACGGGTCGCAGCGGCAGGCATCTGGATAAGCGGACAAATTTCATCGATCTGCGAAAGATCACGCTAGACGTGCACGACGATGAGGTGATGGCGCAGATCGCGGACGAGGCGGCGCGAAACCCCGAAATGTCGCAGCAGGTCTTTACCGCGCAGGACGTGGAGTATGAAAACGGCGCGGCCTTTTATATGTATTGCCTTGCGGCGGTTTTATTGCTCGGAGCTTGGATTTATAGCTACCTTAAAAAGCGCAGCTTGCGACGCGGCTAAATTTAGCGGTGCGACGGAAGGTAAATTTAGAGCGAGACAAAAATACCGACGTCGTGTTATCCAGCGCACCCTTGGCTACAGAAGGTAAATTTTAAGAGCGGGATGGCATGGTGGAGCAGTAAATTTAGATAGTATTGCGGTTGCCAGCACGGCAATGCGGCAAAATTTATGGGCGCTGTGATTGCGAGTACAGCAAGTGTAAGTAAAGAGAGACGGCTCTACCATATTTTTAAAGCGTTCCATTATGGGTAAGGCATCATGGCGGTGGGATGTGATAAACGGGCTATAAAAGCTAGAGGTATTGCATTGTATGTCGGCGCGCAATAATGAGGCGGCGGGAGATAACGGGATTCGGTATAAAGTGGCAAATAAGATGTACAAAGCAAGCTTTGTGGCTTTTGTTTTTTGAGACCTATTTAATTTCGCCGTGCGAGGGTTATTTGAGGCATGGTGAGCTCCACTAAATTTAAAGGCAAAACGGGAAAGACATCGTTTTTGCTTACGACGATGGGCGCGTGCTGAAGTACCGCTTTGGCGGCACACTTTGTTTTAAATTTCATAGCGTCTGTTGGCTTAGGCTCGCGCCGTATATAATTTTAGTGGCAAAATGAGCGTAAAATTCCATGCTGTATTTGCACGGAAGCACGCAAACTAAGGTATTGTGTTAGACCTAGCGAGCATCGATGTCGTACCGCTTCGGCAAAATTTCATTTTCAGTATTTTTTGTATCTCATTTGTGCTTATATGCTCGAGTGTTGCTTCGGCAAAATTTTATTTGCTAAACGCGCACTGCCTACTTATCGCCACATTTGTTCGCACTGGGCAATTATTGCTTCGTCTATATCTCCTAAGGCGCGCAGCATTTGAATAGTAAAATCAATAAATGCGTTTCCGTTTGCGGTGATCATTTTACCGTCTACTACGGCTTCGCGACTTGTTTGTATAAAGGCATGCTTATTTTTGTATTTTGGCAAATTAACGATGTCTGCTAGACTATTTGCGGTGTGATGGCAGTCATTTAGTGCTCCTGCCGCCGCTAAGAAATACGCCCCGTCGCAAATACCGCCTACCACCTTGCCTTGTTGTTTAAATTCCTCTATTAAATTAGCAATTTTTGAGGCGTTTTCGCTAGGCAGTTCGCGCCATGAATTTCTAGCGCCGATTAACACGATTGCCGCGGCATCTGGCGAAATTTCATCTATTGTTAAATCAGGTTTTGCGCGTAAAGCTCCGAACGATACTTTCTCGTTTTTATCGGTTGAGGCATAAAGGATGCTATAGTCCGTGAAATATCGTAGTGCGGGAGCCAGTAGCGAAGCCTCCCAGTCGGCAAAGCCGTCTAAAATAACGATTACTAAAGTTTTCATAAAGTCTCCTTGAATAACCTACACTACTCAGTTCGGTTCGCATATCAAACTAAGCAAAATCGTAGAATTTATAAAATTTTTTAGAATTCCGCTTTGGATTTAGAGCGGAATTCTATGATTTTACAAGTACGCGCGATAACATCACTTTAAAAAGCCCGCTACCTCGGCGTGTCGCTAGATCGCTATATCTGCGTTTTGCTCTAGCTCTCGATATAGGTTTTTAGTTTGCGGCCGATCTTTGGGTGTTTTAGCTTTTTGATCGCCGAGCTTTCGATCTGGCGGACGCGCTCGCGAGTGATGTTGAGCTCCTTGCCGATCTCTTCAAGCGTGCGGTCGCTCTCGTCGTCAAGCAGTCCGAATCGCATGCGGATCACCGTGCGCTCGCGGTCGTTGAGCTGTTCTAAGATATCGTCGATCTGTTCTTTGAGATCGGATTTTAAAATTTGCTCGATCGGCGAAACCGAGCTTTTGTCCTCGACGAAATCGCCGAATTTGCCGTCGTCCTCGTTTCCGATCGGCGCTTCTAGGCTGATCGGCTCCTTTGTGATTTTGATGACCTGCTTTACCTTATCGACGCTAAGGCCCACCTCTTGCGCGATGACGTTGATATCGGGCTCCTTACCGCCTTCTTGCATATATTTGCGCGTGATTTTATTAATTCGATTTATCGTCTCGATCATATGGATCGGGATTCGGATCGTGCGAGCTTGATCGGCGATGGCACGCGAGATTGCTTGGCGGATCCACCATGTCGCGTATGTCGAAAATTTATAGCCGCGCTTGTATTCAAATTTATCCACAGCCTTCATAAGCCCGATGTTACCCTCCTGGATGAGGTCTAAAAACGGCAGTCCGCGGTTGGTGTAGCGCTTAGCGATGGAGACGACCAGGCGCAGGTTAGATTTCGCCATGCGCGCCTTTGCGTTATCGCTGATGCGCTTGCCGCGCTTGATCTGCTCTAAAATTTCTTTCAGCCGCTCGGGCTCGAGATTAAAGCTTTTTTTGCTCGCCTCTTTGGTTAAAAAAAGCTTTTTTATATCGACATATGTCGAGACCATCGTAGCTTCCGGCACGCGCGCGATGATGTCGTCTTTGCTAAGCTTTGTGATATCTTTTAGGATTTTTTTGTGGTTTTCGCGCAGTTCGGCGCTAAACATCGGCAGCTTGTATTCCAGGCGTTTGAGCTCCTTTTCGAAGCCCTCGTCGCTTTTTAGCGCGGTCTCCATCGATTTTACGATCTCGGTGATGAGCTTGCTAGTTGGGCCCAGATCCATGAGTTTTTCTTTTAAAATTTTCTTTTTAAACGCCAAGTTCAGCTTCGATAAAATTCCTTTGCTCTGCTTAATCGCTTCGGCGTTTTTCTCGGCAAATTTCATCCAGTCCTTTTTAGCTTTTTCGAGAGCCTTGAAGCTTTCGATGACCTTTAGAGCGCGCTTATCGTTCTTTCTAGAGCGCTTTTGCTTCGCCTCGTCCGCGCTCTCCTCATCCTCCTCGTCGTCGTAATCCTCCTCCGATAGTTCCTCTTCGTCCTCCTCTTCACCCTCTTCGTCGCTGTCGTCAAAGCTCTTGAAAAGCTCCTTGACACGGCGTTCGCGGTTGATGAGCGGCTCTTTATAGTCTAAAATGAAGTCTATTAAGTACGGCACCGAGCAAAACGCGTCGATGATGATGTCCTCGCCGAGCTCGATTTTTTTGCTGATCTCGATCTCTTCTTCTTTCGTCAGCAGCGGGATCTGTCCCATTTCGCGCAGATACATCCGCACGGGGCTGTCAGAACGACTCCACTCCAAAAGCTCGACGTCGCTGGATAGGTCAAACTCCTCGTCCCAGCCCTCGTCCAGCAGCCTTTTTTGCGTCGCCTCTTTGAGTTTCGCGTCCTCTAAATTTTTGATTTTGGAGATTTCTGCGGCGGAGATCAGCTCGACATCAAATTTTTTCGTAAGCGCTTCGACCTTCTTAACGGCCGTCGCGGTGGGGGCTTTATCGAAAAATTTTATCAGTCTTTCGTAGGTGATGTAGCTTTTTTGATTTTCGTCGAAGAACTGCTCGATGGGCGTTAAGGCGTCTTTTGGGCTCGCCATAAAATCTCCTTGTGTCGTTGTGTATTTGGTTTTGGAAAATCGGATTATACCGAAACGCTCTTTATTTTTGCTTATATGCGGCGCAAATACTCTAAATCTAATGATTTTTCAAATTCAAGGGTCTAGGCCAAATTTTAAAATTTGAGTTATATTTTTAGCTAAATTTAAGGCTACTCGCTAAATTTCGCACTTCAAAAAATGCAAAACCGACGAGCCGCAATTCCGCTTCCTTTGCGCTGTCGCTTTAAAATTTAACGCTTCCGCACTTTCTATTTCTACGGCTTTGCGTTTAAATTTAGCCCTAAATTTCAAACGAGGAATTCCGCCCTCATATCGGAGCGATTGAGCGGATTTTAATAAATTTGTCGGTAAAATCGCGCATCTATTTTAAAATTTAAGGCGGAAATATGGCAAAAGTATGGAAATTCGGCGATGATATCGACACCGACATCATTATCGCGGCGCGCTACCTAAACACTTCCGATGCGGCGGTGCTTGCGACGCATATCATGGAGGATGCGGATAGGGATTTTTCGTCCAAAATCGCTCGCGGCGACATCATCGTAGCGGGGAAAAATTTCGGCTGCGGCAGCTCGCGCGAGCACGCTCCGATGGCGCTTAAGGCCGCCGGAATTTCATGCGTGATCGCAAAAAACTTCGCTAGGATTTTTTATCGAAACAGCTTCAACACGGGCTTTTTGATCCTCGAATGCGACGAGACGGATAAGATCGCGCAGGGCGACGAGCTTAGCATCGATCTAAAGGGCGGCATAATTAAAAATTTAACTCAAAAGACGCAGTATAAATTCGGCGCGATCCCCGAGTTTATGCAAAAGCTCCTCGATGCCGGCGGAGCGATAAATTATGCAAAAACAAAGATAAACTTGTAAGGAATTTGGATGAAAAAATACGACGTATGCGTGATAAAAGGCGACGGAATCGGCCCTGAGATCATTGAAGAAGCGATCAAGGTGCTCGATGCCGTAAGCCATAAATTTAATTTTGAGCTAAATTTTGACTACCGCTTGATGGGCGGTGCGGCGATCGATATTATGGGCGTTCCGCTTCCGGATGAAACGCTAAATACCGCTAAATCGAGCGACGCGGTGCTTTTCGGTGCGATCGGCGGCGCTAAATGGGACGGTTTGCCGCGCGAACTGCGCCCAGAAAGCGGACTGCTAAAAATTCGCAAAGAGCTTGGGGCGTTTGCAAATTTGCGTCCTGCGATGATTTTTGATGAGCTGATAAACGCTTCGACGCTAAAGCCGGAGATCATCAAAGGCGTCGATATAATGGTGGTGCGCGAGCTTACGGGCGGGATTTATTTCGGGCAGCCGCGCGTTAAAAACGAAAAGGATGCGCTAAATACGATGTGCTACAACGCCGCCGAGATCGAGCGCGTGGCTAAGGTCGCGTTTGAGGCCGCGCTTTTGCGAAACAAAAAGATAACGCTCGTAGATAAGGCCAACGTGCTTGAAACAAGCCAGCTGTGGCGCGAGGTCGTAAGCGGGCTAGCCAAAAATTATGCAGGGATAAATTTGGAGTTTATGTACGTCGATAACGCCGCGATGCAGCTCGTGCGGGCGCCTGCGCAGTTCGACGTGATTTTGACGGAGAATTTATTCGGCGATATTTTAAGCGACGAAGCGAGTATGATCTGCGGCTCGATCGGGCTGCTTCCGAGTGCGAGCATCGGCGGCAAGGTAGGCATCTATGAGCCGATCCACGGCAGTGCGCCCGACATCGCGGGACAGGGCATCGCAAACCCGATCGCTACGATCTTAAGCGCTGCGATGATGCTAAAATACGCATTCGGCGAAAATGAGGCCGCAGCGGCGATCGAAAGCGCCGTACGCGCCGTGCTTCGCGATGGATACCGCACCAAGGATATCGCGCAGTACGATGCCAAAGAAATTTGCTCGACTGCAGAGATCGGCTCGATCATCGCAGATTACGCGGCTAAGGCTTAGGAGCTAGCTTTGAATGGCGCACTAGCATACGCTATGGAGCTTGAGAAAAAAGGCGATATCTACGGCGCAATGCGGATTTGCCGCGGTATTTTACGCGATAATCCGCAAGATGGCGATGCGGCGGTGCTTTTTGCGCGGCTAAATTTAAATCATCGAGTAAGCTCGGGCGTCAATATGGCGATGCTGGAGCGCTTTTTTAGCGTCGATGCACGCAAACAAGCGGAATTTAAGAGGTGGCTAATTGATGTATGAAAATGAACTAGAAGATATCATCGAAGCAGTCAATGAGATGAAAGCGCAAAAGCGCGCGCAAGATTTGACGGCGCAGCAAGAGGGGGCTGTGAATGCAAACAGCACTGAAGCAGGAGCGCAGGCTTCGCAGGATGCTTTAAGCCCCGCTTCTTTTGCGCCAGATCCCATTGCACCTGGCGCCTTAAATTCTACATCTGCACCGGATATCGCTTCATCAAACGCGCAAAATTTCACTTCCTTAGATACTAAAAATTCCACTTCGCGCTTTGTTTCATCGGACGCTTTAAATTCCGCCCTAGATCGTTCAAATGCCCTTGCACGCAAGAGCTCTGCGCCTAGCGGCGTGGAATTTGCAGCGGACGCTACTTTAAAAAAATCTGCCGCAAAAGATGAAAATTTTACTTTTTCCAGCGAGGAGAATTTTAAAAACTCTGATCTTACAGGCGGTCAAAATTCTGCGGCTTCCGCCTCTCTAAACGGAGAGAATTTTAAAAATTCTGCTTCTGCAAGCGGCAAAAATTCTGCAAATTCAACCTTTGCAAGCGATGAAATTTTAAAAAGCTCCACCGCAAAATTTGACGAAAGCTTTCGTGATTTATCGGGCATCGCAGGCGAAATTTACGATAGTCTAGGCAGCGATATGAATGGGTTTGTTTCGCCGCAAAGCAGGGACACAAGCATACCGCGAAGCTCTGCCGAAAGTAAAGATTTTGAATTAGCGCTAAATTCTACGAATGACGACTCCCAAAGTGAGCAAGATTTGACGCCTCGTATTTTAGGCGCGCATTTTAAGGAGCTAAGCAATGACGATTTTGGGTCTGGCTCTGATTTCAAAGAAAACGAAGCTGACGATTATTTCGGTACGGCGCATTCTAAAAAGCAGGATTTAGCGTCGCTTCAAGCTCAAAATTCCGCCGCGCTAGAGATCCGAAATGCTGCCACGCGCCAGCAAAATTTCGTTTCGCAGCCGCAGAATTTTACGATCCCTGGGGTGCGAGACGATGAGCTCGCCACGCCGCAGCTTCGCAATTCTGCCGCACAGGATATGCAAGCGGAAAGTTTTGCCTCTTATGGTGCTCAAAATTCCGCCCTGCACCAGCCCGAGGAAGCGCGACACCTTGGGGCCGCGAGACAACCTCAAGCGGGTGACAAATCAAAATATCTCACAAATGCAGATTTTAAAATTTCAAGCGAAGCGGAGTTTTTGAGCGCGATAAAAGAGCGGATTTTAGTGCTTTTTGAGGGGCTGAACGCTTTTGAGAAGGGCGATTTGAACGCGCGTGTGGAGCTAAATTTAAAATTTATGGAATTTTTGCTTGCAAGTATCGAAAACCGACTTGAAAATCTATCAAAATGACGATTTCATCGCGCTTTTAGATTATCTTAAAAAATTTAGCTCGCGTATCTATCTAGTAGGCGGTTGCGTGCGCGATCATTTTTTGGGGCGGGCGAGCGCTGATGTGGATGTGGAGCTTTACGATGTGGATCCGCACCGCTTCGAGCAAATTATGCAAGACTTCGGCGCACAGGGCGTCGGCAAAAGCTACTTCGTCTATAAATATAAAAATTTCGATGTTTCGCTTCCGCGCACCGAGAGTAAGACTGGCATCGGACACAAGGGCTTTAGTGTCGCTTTGGCTACGGACGAACATGAGGCTAGCAGGCGGCGCGATTTTACGATCAATGCGATGATGATAGACGCTATAAGCGGTAAAGTGCTCGATTTTTACGGCGGGCTTGCGGATCTGCGCGCGCGTATTTTGCGAGTGGTCGATCCGCACACTTTCGTGGAGGATAGCTTGCGCGTATATCGCGCGGTGCAGTTTGCCGCAAGATTTGAGCTTCGCGCCGAGCCTCGCACCTTAGAGCTCATGCGTAGTATCGACGTTAGCGATCTTAGTTGCGAGCGCGTTAAAGCAGAGCTGATTAAATTTTTCCGTGCACCTATGCACCGATATGGGATGATGCTAATGCAAGAGCTAGAGCTTTACGAGCGGGTTTTTGGATTGCGGATTGATACGCGTACGCACGAGCGACTGATGCAATTCATAGAGCGCGGCGAATCTTTCGTAAGAAATGAAATGTTTTTTTTATACGCGTTTTTGAATTTTTTAGGATTAGATAAAGATAAAATTTTAAAGAATTTAGGGCTAAATTCTCTTTATAAAAGGCTACTTAGCGAGCCGTTTTTTAAGCGGGTAAGCGACGAGCGACTATGTAAAATCGCTCTAAAAATGCCGCTTAAGCAGTGGCTCGGGCTATATTGTAAAGGTAGGGTGCAAGCGGCAAAGCGGCTTGGGATTTGGGATAAGAAATTTAAGAGCTTGATTTGCGCTGCGGATGTCGCTCGCAACCTGCGCGGCGCTGCGATCGGCAAGGAGATCGAGAGGCTGCAAGAAGCGGAGATTAGGGCGTTTGTAGCGGCTTTAAAAGCGTAAATTTAGAGAGATTTTTGTAAAATCGCCGTTTTATTTAGGAGCTAGTTTTATGAAAAAATTCTATCGTCGCGACGAAATTTACGCGTTTTGCAAGAATGCTGCGTCTTTGCAAAAGTGCGCTTTTTGCTTTGATCGCAGGCGAAATCTCATGATTTTTACTGCGCGAAATTTTATCTTTTGCGATGAGCGAAATTTAAATTTTTGCGGCGTAAAATTTCATAGCGAAAAGCTTGGCCCAGTAGAATTTTATGACGTGGAATTTTACCTATTAAAATTTCATCCATCGTGCCGCCACTCTGAAAAAGCCCAAGAGGCGAAGTTTTATGGATCGAGAGAATTTCGCATATCGCATCGCTGCGGCGAGAAATTATACGAGCCGTGCAGCAGCGATGCGGAATTTCACGGCTCGCATTGCAGCGAGATGAAATTTTGCGGATTAGGACATCTTGGCACAAAATCTCACAGCCTGCGTCATATTAAACGTATTAAAGCAAAATTTAGCGAGCCGTATTGCGCGTCCTGTGCTATGGGAGTAGCTGCCTCGGCGCACCGCATAAGAACAAAAGAGACGTATCGTTGTGAGGAGAGATCTGATGCCTTGCAGCATCGCAAAATCATGAATCTAAATTTTACTTCACAGAATTTCAAATTATGGAATTTTGCCCATTTAAATTTGCAAGGCTTTACTGCGCGAAATCCCAAGCCGCGTAATTTAGCTTTTCGAAATTCTAAATCTCAAAACTTTGCCTCGCGGAATTTTAAATTGCAAAATTCTGCTCATGCAAAATCGGTGATTTTTGATGTTTAATATCGTGTTAGTATATCCGCAGATCCACACAAATACCGGCTCCATCGGGCGCATGTGCGTCAATGCGGGGTGTCCTTTGCATCTGATTAAGCCGCTCGGATTTGTAATCGACGATAAGCATCTGCGCCGAGCTGGGCTTGATTATTGGGCAAATTTGGATCTTAAAATTTGGGAAAATTGGGACGAGTTTATGGCGGCGAACGAGAAATTTAAGCAGCGCTTCTTTTTTGCGACGACGAAGACGAACAAGCTCTACTACGAGGCGAAATTTCAGCCGGGCGATTTTTTGATTTTCGGCTCGGAGGGGCACGGGCTGCCGCTTGAGATCATGCGCACAAACCGCGAAAACTGCATCACGATCCCGATGAGCGGGGCGGGGCGCAGTTTAAATTTAGCCACTAGCGTGGGCATCGTAACCTACGAAGCGATCCGCCAAAACATCGATAAATTCGACTTTAGGAGCGCAGTTTGCGAGTTTTAGCGCTACTTTTTGCGATGTTTTTATGCGGCGCGAGTGCGGCGGAGCTGAAAATCGCATCGTTTAACGTGCAAAATTTATTCGACGGCGTAAACGACGGCACGGAGTACGCTGATTTTGAGATCGGGCGCGGTGGTTGGAGCGAGCAAAAATACGAGCGCAAGCTGCAAGCGGTAGTGGATGAGATAAGCGCGCTTAATGCCGATATTTTGGGGCTGCAAGAGATCGAAAACGAAGCCGTGCTAAAAGCGCTTGCACAGAAGGCGGGCTATAAATTCTACGCTTTTTCGCGCGCACAGACTGCACCTGCGGGCGTGGCGGTAATGTCGCGCATACCGATAAAATTTCAAAAAACCTACCGCCCGACAGAGCTTAAAACTAGAGATATTTTGCGCGCTGATTTTGCGCTTGGCGGCACTGATTTTAGCTTTTATGTAGTGCATATGCTCTCTGCACGCAATCCGCTAAGCGAGCGCAGGCGAAATTTCGCCTTTTTACGCGAGGTTTTGCAAGGGCACCAACGCGCTATCGTAGCGGGAGATTTTAATACGAATTTCGGGCGAAATTCTTTGCTAAACGAGCTTATCGAGCGCGATGGATTTAGTGATTTGTGGGCGCTGCATCCCTGCTCGCAGCTAAAGCATTTTGGCTCTTGTGAGTCTCATGAAAGCGGCGCGGTGCTAGATCATATCTTGCTTAGCGACGATTTTTTTAGTAGCGAGCCTGGATATAAAAAGGACAGCTTCGCTGTTGCTAAATCCTCTACCGCTTCCGATCATTTCCCGATTAGCTTCATTCTGACCGACGAAGGCGCTTTAAAATCTATGCCGAAAAAGCAAGAATTTTTAGCTAAAAATACCGCTAGCTCCGCAAAGGCCGTCACGATAGAGGAGCTTTACGGGCGCAGTATAAGCGAGCCTGTGCTGATAAAAGGCGCAGTCGTGAGCTTTACAAACCGCCACGGCTTTGCGATCTCCCAAGATGGAAGCGGAGTTTTTGTCTATGGCGGCAGCGGGCTACAGCTAGGCGATAAACTCGATCTGCTAGTAAAAAAGACGAAATTTTATAAGCAAAGCTTTGAAATCGACGATTTTGAGATCGTATCTAGAAGCGGCAACGTAGGCTCTATCGCGCCATACGTTTTGCCTAGCGCATCGGTGCGGCAGCTGCGCGCAGGAGATGTGATAAGCACGATCAAAGGCGACGTTGAAGACGGCATAATTGATCTAAAAAGCGCGGGCGAGTTTAGAATTTTTCGCAAAAGCGCTCCTGTACAAAACGGCAAAAATTTAGAATTTAAAAATGCCTATTTTACGATTTATAAAGGGCAAAAGGAATTTATAGTAGAATGATACACGCCGTTATAACCGCACTTTTCGTGCTTTTTATGATATTTATGATCGTAGGATTTAACCGCGAAATGATGGAGAAAAACGAAAAACGAAATCAACGAAAAAAGGATAAAGATGGAACTACTCATTGAGATTGGGGTCGAGGAGCTGCCTGCGATCCCGTTTTTAAAAGAGCGTGCGAATATCGCGCCAAAATGGCGCGCGGTGCTTGAGGCTAACCGCATAAATAGCGACTTTCGCTTCGAATTTAGCCCGCGTAGATTCGTGCTATTTCACGAGGATTTTCCACAACGCGGCGATGATGCGCAGATCGTAAGCACGGGCGCACCAAAATCCGTCGCGCTCAAAGACGGCGCGTGGAGCCCTGCAGCGCTAAGTTTTGCTAAAAAATGCGGCATAAGCGAAAGCGAGCTGGAATTTCGACAGGTGGGCGGCAAAGAGGTACTCTACCACGCTGCGGTGCAAAAGGGGCGCGATAGTCGTGAAATTCTAGGCGAAATGATAGAGGAGTTTTTACGATCGCTAAATTTTGGACGCGCGATGCGCTGGGGTAGCGGCGAGTTTGAGTTTATCCGTCCGATAAGAAGCATAGCCTGCGTTTTGGGCGGAGAAAACGTAGATTTTGAAATTTATGGCGTGCGAAGCGCGGCTGCATTTTTTCCGCACAGAAAATTTGGCTACGAAGCGATTAAATTTAAAGACGCCGCGGATTATTTCGCACTGCTGGAGCGTAACGGCGTAATTTTAAGCGAGCAAAAAAGAAAGGATAAAATTCTAAGCGAGTTTGCAAAGCTCGAGAAAAAGCATGGCTTTAAGATCGAGGTCGATCCTGCGTTGTTGGATGAAGTAACGGCTATCACTGAGTATCCGACGGCGCTGCTAGGCAGCTTTGAGCGAGATTTTTTAAGCGTGCCAAAGGAGGTCATTATCACTTCGATGAAGGAGAATCAGCGCTATTTTCCTGTTTTCGAGGATAAAAACTTAAGCAATCACTTCGTTGTCGTTAGTAATGCGATCACCGATGATGACGAGCTTGTAGTACGCGGCAATGAAAAAGTTTTACGCGCGCGCCTAAGCGATGCTATGTTTTTTTGGAAGAGCGATTTGCAAGCGGAATTTAGCCCTGAAAAACTTAAGCAAATTTCCTATATGCAAGCTCTTGGCTCGGTTTATGATAAGCAAGTGCGCGAGCTAGCCGTAGCAAGGGTACTGAGCGCGGATTATGCTACGCAGATTGAGGCGGAGATCGGCAAAAAGGATTTTGCGCGGGATGTGGAAAATGCCGTAATGTTTAGTAAAGCAGATCTTAGCAGCACGATGGTGGGCGAATTTAGCGAGCTTCAAGGCATTATGGGTAGTTACTATGCCGCACATGCTGGACTGGCAGATCATGTATGCCGCGCGATACGCGAGCAATATCTGCCTAGCGGCGAGGATAGCGAGCTGCCAAGCGGTGTATTTAGTAGCGTAATCGCTATAGCGATGAAATTTGAAACGCTCCTGGGGCTTTTTAGTATCAATAAAGTTCCAAGCGGCAATAAAGATCCGTATGCGCTTCGCCGCGCAGCTACGGGGCTAATTAAAATTTTACTAAATCAAGGATTGAGCTTTGATGCGAATGCGCTGGCGCAGAAGCTAGCGCCAAATTATAAGAAATTTGACATTTCTAAGCTGCTGGATTTTATAAAAGATAGGTTATACGGAATTTTTGACGAGATAAATCCGTCCGTGATCAAGGCGTGCATCGCAAGCGGCGAAAACGATCTGCTACGACTAAGCAAGGCTATAAAAGCTCTGGGTGAGATCGCAGCAGCAGCAGATTTTGCAGAAAATTTCGCGACTTTTAAGCGCCTAGCCAATATCATCAAGGACGAAAAAATAGGCGCGGTGGACGAAAATCTATTCGAACACGACGCTGAGCGCGCGCTAAATGCGGCGTTCAGGGCGATTAAGCTCAACGAAAACGACGTGAGTGGGTATCTGCGCTCACTATTTGGGCTTAAAGGCGTGATTGATAATTTTTTCGATAACGTAATGATAAACGTCCAGGATGTCAAGATACGCGCAAATCGTATCGCAAATATCGGGCAAATTTATCGCGCGTTTTTGCAGTTTGCCGATATCAAAGAGATAGGATTTTAATTTCACTTAGAACTCATTTGCCCAAGGTTTACGCGAATCTTGGGCAAAATTTTACTGCGCAAAGGAGCGCAAATGCTAATCATCAACGCAAAATTACCAACTAAAAATCTAAAAATCACAAAATCTCTCTCGCAGTTGATTCAGGGCTTTCTTTATCGCTATCTGCCGGCTTCAGAGCACGTAGGATATAGGCACGAATCAAGCGGTAAAATTTTTAAACGCACAGTGTTTGATTTTATCTTGCGAGGAGAGGACTTGCGCGTGCGATTTGCTTCATGCGAGCCGGAGTTTGAACGTAAAATCGCACTAGCAATACTAAAAGACGGACTAAGCTTGGGTGAAATTCTATTTACGCAAACTACCGTCGAAGCGAAAAATCATAAAATTTGCGAGAACGAAACTATTGTGCAAGGCTACGTGGCGTGCGCAGTAAGCGGGCTTTTGGGACATAAAGTCTATTTGCAGCCGCAAGATAGCAGGCATTTAGAGATGATGAAGACGAATATTTTACAGCGATTTGAGACGATTATGGGGCGAAAATATGATGGCGAAATGGAATTAAATTTATTGTGGCAAAAGCTGGGTGAATCTGTGAAATTCTATTACGGCAACAATCGCGAGCCGGTATATGCGTGGCAGGCAAGATGGAAAATTGTAGCTAATGCAGAACTAATCAATTTGGTCCTTGGTACGGGTGCTGGAAGCGGGTGCATGAACTACGGAGTAGGGGTTTTGGAGGTTGTAAAGCAAGACTATATTAAAGTATAGATTTCAAATTCTAAAAGAATATTTGCTTGCTTTATGGCAATTCTATAATAAAATTTTTAAAAAATCAAACTTTATATTAAATTATAGTAACTATTGACATATTGATTTTAATTTAGATATAATTGCGCTAAATTTTAGAAAGGATAAATTTTGGGCGATATAGTTAAAATTTTTTCTAGTATCGGCGAAATTTACGACAAACAAAAAACTAAAATTAACAACAAGAGCTATGAATACGATGCTATTAAAATTTATCTTTGTGATATTAAAAGTAAAGAAATATTGGTAAATAACAATATTTCAAGAGACGATTTAATAGTTTGTAGATTTGGCATAGGCGCGAATTCTGGCAATTTGTTCCCTAATGTCCAATTCATTAGCAAAGCCGTAAAAGACGATACTCCTAAATTTATAAAAGGAATTTTAAAAGCCGTAAAAAATATGCTCTCTTGCTTCAATCCTGACGATATCAAAAATGATAAAATATTAACGGATTTATCTAGCTTAAACGAGAGCTTTTTTGATGATATTTTAAGTGAAATTGTAGCTCTACAAGAAGAGCCTAAGAAAAAGGGCATGAAAGTGGCTACTTTTTTTACATTATCTTGGGAGGGTAGGCCGATTTCAGCGTATTTCAAAAATATTTTTACGAGTCATTTAAGTGATAGCGATAATGGTAAAACTGCCAAAATTTATGGTTATGATATGCTTACAAATAGTATGGGTATCGGTGGAGATGCGAATTTAGCGTTTTGTTCTGTAAACGAGCTACCGACTGCCTTACAAGACATTAAAGTTAG
>NZ_CALIJF010000007.1 GCF_938018035.1 uncultured Campylobacter sp.
CTTCTTGCGCAGTGCATCTTAAAGTACGAGGCTCACAAAGCGGGCGCTTATGAGTGTTTTTTGATCGAGGACGGGCTCGTTACCGAGTGTTCGAGCTCTAGTGCGTTTATTATCAAAGATGACGTTCTGATCACGCGACCGCTTTCAAACGACATACTGCCGGGCATCCGCCGCAAGGTGATCTTAGGCTTTGCCGAGCAGGCGGGGCTTAGCGTGCAGCAGCGGGCGTTTGGAATGAGCGAGGTTTATGAAGCCGATGAGGCCTTCATCAGTGCGGCGACGCTGATGGTGCTGCCGATCGTAAAAGCTGACGGCAGAGCGATCGGAGGCGGTGCGGTCGGCAAATACGTACCGCGCCTGCGCGAGATGTATGCTGCGCGGCTAAGAGCCGAAGCGGGACTGTAATAGGGCGGTCAAATTTAGCCCGTTAAATTTAAACGATACGGGCTGATTAAATTTTGCTTTCTAGCTCCCCGGTTATGTGACCCAGCTCGCTTACTAATTCTAAAATTTCAGCCAGTTCGTATTGATGAGCATACGCCGTTCCGGTTGTTGGAGGTATGCTAAATAGCTCTGTTTCGAAGCGGTTCGGCGCGCCGTTTAGAAATAGGTAAAATTTATTATCCATAAACGCCGCGCTTATGCTAAATTTATGGTAGTATCGCTTTAGCTCGTTTAGTCGCTCCATCAGCGCAGGCGTCAATAGATAGCGAGCTTCGACCTTGTCGTCAGCAAACACGCGAAATTCGCTATTAAAAATGACGTTGTCCATTAGCTCCTTCTCGCCTAAAATTTTTGTATTTAGCTCGCGGCTCGCTAAGATGGTTTTGGCGTAAAATCTCTTGCCGAATTCGCATATCAGCACGCTGCCGCTAAAATCCATATACGCATCATATAAGCTCATTGCAAGCGAAGCTAGCTTCACATAGGTATTGTCTATGCCCAGATCGTAGTTCTTTTTGATTCTAATTGCCTCGCTGAAGCTAAATTTTACCCCATCCCATTCGCCTTTTATCTCATCTTCGCTGATAAAATCGGAATTTGCAAAGATTCCTGCTCTCCTGAATTTCTTCGCGCTTATGCCACGTCCTGGCGAATAAGTAAGCTGCGGATACGCCTGTGAGATCGCCGTGCGCGCCAAAACTTTTTTGTAAAATAGTTTATATTCATAAGCGGCGCCTGTAATGTCGTCGTAAATATAAGCAACGTAACAAATTAAAAGCACCGCGTAGATAAGATAGACTTCGATCATCTTGTAATCCGTATCATCGTCTGTTTTAAATACCGCATCGATCGCAAACATTATGATAAACGGAAACAGATACAAAAATGCTATCTTGGCATAGATCATCACTACCTTGCAAATACACTTTTTTTGTTTGGCTCTACTTAGTGCTATCGCTCTTTCTAGCTGCATGCGTTTCCTTAAATTTTTTGATCCGAAATTTTATAAAATTCATTCTCTTGATAAAATTTCACCACGGCCTCGTCTGCGCTTGCGTTGCGCTGCAAATACCGCAACAACGGCTCTGCGCGCGTATATATCA
>NZ_CALIJF010000008.1 GCF_938018035.1 uncultured Campylobacter sp.
CCCTCGTAAACGTCGGGCGTCCAGGTGTGAAACGGGATCAGCGAGAGCTTAAATCCTATCGAGACGATCATAAATGAGCAGGCGGCGAAAAGTAGGACGCTGGTTTGTAAATTTGAACTCTTAGCGATCTGCGCGATGTTTGAAATTTCCATAGAGCCGGTCGATAGAAAAAACATCGCCGCGCCGAATGCGAAAAAGCCCGATCCCAGCGCGCCCATTATGAAGTATTTTAGCGCCGCTTCGACCGATCTGGCGCGGTTGTGAAGCGCGATTAACGTATAAAGCGCCAGCGAGCCCGTCTCAAGCCCGACGAGGATCATCATTAAGCTTTCGCTCGCGACCATAAACTCATAGCCCACGAGCACGAATAAAAACAGCACGAAAAACTCCGCCGTGTGGTACTCGTGCGCGCTTCTTGCGCCCAAAGACAGAAAGATGAAAAATATCGAGCCTGCGAGCATAATAAGCATCGATAGCGTCGCGATTCCGTCCACCAGCATCACGTCGAAAAGCCCGCGTATGCCGCTGTTGTAACCAAAAACGAGCCCGAAGCCGAGAGCTAGAGCCAGTATTGTGATGACAGCATAAAATTTATACGATAGCGTGCGCGCAAAAAGCGAAACCGCGAGCATCAGCAGGGCAAATCCTCCGAGTATCGCCATAGGCGCGATCGAGGCTAAATTTAAAAGATTATTTTGCATCGCTTCTTACCTTAAAATTTGCTTTTTCCATATAGGCGCGAGTCGCGGTCTGAGAGGCTTTATTAAACATCAGCTCAAGGCTTTGCGTCACGCTAGGCTCGATACTCTTTAGCATCAAATTCGGCGCGACGCCAAGCGCTACCACCAGCACGCAGATCGGAATGATAGAGCAAAGCTCGGTTCTGTTTAGATCGCTTAGCTTTTTATTCTCCTCATGCACGAGCGCGCCGAAGAAGGTCTTTTTATAAAGATTCATCGAATAGATCGCGCCCATTATGATGCCGAACCCGCCCAAAAGCGCGTAGCTAAAGCTTATTTTAAAAATCCCCGCAAGGCTTAGGAATTCTCCCACGAAGCCGATCGTAAGCGGAAGACCTATTGAGCCTAGCAGCACGACGCAAAAACAAAACGCATAAAGCGGCATCACCCGCGCAAGCCCGCCGAACTCGCTAAAAAACTTCGTGTGCCTGCGGTCGTATAAAAAGCCTACGAGCATAAAGAGCCCGCCGCTTACGATACCGTGGCTTATCATCAAAAATACCGCGCCACTCATTCCTTCGCGGCTCATTGAAAAAATTCCAAGCATTATGACGCCCATATGCGCGATCGAGCTATAAGCGATAACCTGTTTTATGTCCTTCTGCGCAAAGGCGATGAAGCTTGCGTAGATGATCATAACGATCGCTAGGGCGCACATCATCCCGCTAAAATAGACGCTTGCATCGGGAAATAGCGGCAGCGAAAATCGCACGAAGCCGTATGTGCCCATCTTAAGAAGCACCGCGGCAAGCAGAACCGAGCCTATCGTAGGGGCCTGACCGTGCGCGTACGGAAGCCAGGTATGAAAAGGAAAGCAAGGCGTCTTGATCGCAAAAGCGACCGAAAATGCCAAAAATAGAGGAATTTGCGTGCTAAGCGGTAGCGACAAGCTCTGCCAGTTTAGGATATTAAAGCTATACTCGCCCGTAGCCTCGTGATAGAAATAGCTCATCGCTACGAGTCCCACGAGTAGAAACATCGAACCCAGGAAGGTGTAGATGAAAAATTTCACCGCGGCGTAAATTCTCTTGCCGCTGCCCCACGCGCCGATGATGTAGAGCATTGGAATTAGCGAAAGCTCCCAAAAGATGTAAAACAAAATCGCATCCAGCGCCACGAAAACGCCCACCATCGTCATCTCTAAAAACAAAATGCAGATGATTAAATTTTTGGCGCGCTCTTTAATGCTTAGACTAAGCAGCGCCAAAAATGTAACCAGCGTGCTTAGGATCACCAAAAACAGCGAAATTCCATCCACGCCGATGAAGTAGTTGATGCCGTATTCGCTTATAAAAGGGTGCAGCACGCTAAACGCGATGCCGTCCACCGGCTCATAGAGTATCCACAAAACGAGCGAAAGTACGAACTCTATAAAGCTCATCGTAACGGCGTAGGTCTTGATGCTCGCTTCGTCGATCAAAAAGCCTAAAACCGCAGCTACTGCCGGAAAAAATATAACCAAACTTAAAAAGTATTCCATGCCCACCTCACAGCGCAAACGCCAAAATCAGCAAAATGAAAGATCCCAAAACCATCCACCTTAAATTTGCGCTCAAATCTCCGCTATTGCTTACGCGATCCGCTCCTTCGCCGCTTTTTACCGCCACGCGAGCGATCAGATCGACGCTGGCGTCTATGATCGCGCCGTCGCATTTAGCGCAGATCTCGCTAAGCTTAGCGTATCCGCGCACGATCACGCGCTCGTAAATTTGCGGGATAAAATACTGCGCGATCAAAATTTTATAAAATTTGCAGTTCTTTAAATTTTGGCTAAATTTGCCCTTGCCGTATGTCCAAATCGTGCCGATCGCCACCGCGCTTATCATCGCTAGCGTTAGGGCGATCAAAATTACCTCTACGCCGTGCGGGATCGAAGCTTTAAAGCCCGGCAGTATGCTAAGCACGAACTCAGCAAAATCGTGCTCGAAAAAGCCAGCGATCACCGCAGGCACGGCTAATACGCCCATCGCAATGAGGGCAAAGCCTTTCACCTCGTGCGGATGGTGGGTAAATTTTTGCTTGCCGAAAAACACGAGCATTATCAGACGCACGCTGTAAAACGTCGTCATCGCAGCGCCCGCAAACAGCAGCGCCCAGATAAAATACGCGTCCGCGCTCCACGCCGCTTCCAAAATTTTATCTTTTGAGAAAAAGCCCGCGAACGGATAAAATCCGCAAAGCGCAAGCGAGCCTATGCACATTAAAATCGCCGTCGGTCGCATAAACTTATATAATCCGCCCATATTTTGGATATTTAGATCATCCTTCATCGCGTGCATTACGTTGCCCGCTCCCAAAAATAGAAGCGCTTTGAAAAACGCATGCGTCGCCAGATGAAATAGCGCGATCCAATACGCCCCGAGCCCCGCGGCTACGAACATATAGCCAAGCTGCGAAAGCGTGGAGTAGGCGATGATTTTTTTAAGATCGTTATGAACCAGCGCCATCGACGCTGCAAAGACCGCCACGAAAGCGCCTAGGCAGACGATAAAACCGCTTACTTCGGGCGCGAGCGCGAAAATCGCGTTTGCGCGGATCACCAGATAAACGCCCGCCGTAACCATCGTCGCTGCGTGAATGAGTGCAGACACGGGCGTCGGACCCGCCATCGCGTCGGCTAGCCAGGTATGGAATGGAAACTGCGCGCTTTTGCCCATCGCGCCGATAAATAAAAGTGCTGCGATCAGAGTTAAAATTTCAGGCTCCAAGCTCGCTGCGTTCGCAAACACCACCTCGTACCGCAGCGAGCCGAAATTTAAATAGATCAAAAAAATTCCAAGCAACATCCCAAGATCTGCGATGCGGTTCATTATGAAAGCTTCGTTGGCACACCAGCTGTAATTGCTCCTATCATACCAAAAGCCGATCAGCAGCCACGAGCAGAGTCCGACCCCCTCCCAGCCGATGAAAAGTCCTAAAAAATTATCGCTCATTACCAAAACCAGCATCGAAAATACGAAAAGCCCCAGGAAGCTGAAAAATTTAGCGAAGTTTTCGTCATCCCACATATAGTAGATCGAGTACACGTGCACTACGCTGGAAACGATGCCTACGACCACCATCATCACCGCACTTACGCTATCTATGAGAAAGCTAAATTTTGCGTCCAAAAATCCCGTGCTTATGAAATCGGCTAAATTTACGCTGATTAGGCGGTTGTCAGAGACGAGCTCCATCAAAGCAAGCGACGCGATAGTGCTTAAAATCACCAGCGCCGAGCAGATTACGCCGATAAACATCTTATCTTTGGCGCGAATGAAAACGCCTGCGAAGATCGCCGAGGCAAGCGGTGCGAAAAGGGCGATTAAGAGCCATACAAAAACGGTATCAAGCATCAGACCCATCCTTAGAAGGATTTTTAAAATTTACGAAGCTGTCAAGTTCGATGCTGCCCGTTTTCTTATACCACAAGATGAGCAGTCCAAGCCCCACGGCCATCTCGCTCGCGGCGATCGCTACGATGAAAAGCGCAAAAATTTCGCCGTTTATATTGTCGTAAAATTTCGCCACGGCGACGAGGGCTAAATTTGCGGCGTTTAATAAAATTTCGCTCGAAAAAAAGAGCATTATCAAATTTCTTCGCTTCATCATACCCGCAAGCCCGAGCCCAAACATCATCGCAGCAACGATCAGATAGTGATTTAGACCCATTTTACCCCTCGCTCTCTTCGTAGCTCAGGCTCGCGTCCATCTGCTTATGCGCAAGCACGATAGCGCAGATCATCGCCACGAGCAACATCACGGCGGCAAGCTCGAAAATCGCCAGATATTTCGTAAAGATAATCATCCCAAGCGCCTCAGTATCGTCGGTGTTTAAAATTTTAAGCGTTTCTACGTTGTTTGCGACCACCGCGCCGAGCACGATAATCACGAGTAAAAATGCGATCACGCCACTAAGCGCGAAAAATAGCCTTGCCCCCTTTTTCGGCTCGCTTACGTTTTTATCCGCGCCCAAAAACATCAGCGCGAAGCCGTAAAGCACGATCACGGCGCCGGTATAAACTATGATCTGCACTACGCCCAAAAACTCCGCATCCAGCAAGAAGAAAAATCCGCTCATAAAGACCATGCCACCAGCTAGCGCGCTAAGGGCGTAAAGGACGTTTTTGCTAAAAACACTGATACCAAAAAGCGCCAGGCAAACCGCGCTGAAAAAATAAAATGCAAGCGTTTGTATCATTGCTCCTCCCCCTGCGCGGCAGAATCTTCGGCGCTTTGAGAGGCGGAATTTTCTTTGGAATTCCGCGCCGAATCAAGCGTAGAATTTTCAGCTTCCGCAATGGAATTCTTTTTGGAATTTGCCTTAGATTTTTTGCCTCGCGCGGCGGAATTTCCCGCGTCTTGCGGAACGAAATTTTCTTTGGAATTCTCCGAAGAATCGTCGTCCGTAGCGGAATTATTTTTAAAATTTTCCGTAGAATCGCCGACAGAATTTTCAGCGTGCGGCATAACGGAACTCTCTTTAGAATTTTCCTTAGAATTTTTACTTTGAGCGACGGAACTCTCTTTAGAATTTTCCGCCAAATTTTTACTATCCGTAGCGGAATCTTCTGCGCTTTGCGAGGCGGAATTTTCTTTGGAATTTCGCGCCGAATCAAGCGTGGAATTTCGAGCGTCCGTAGCAGAATTTTCTTTAGAATTTTTGGCGTCCGTGGCGGAGCTTTCCTTTAAACTTGCCTGCTTGGCGTCTTGTCGCTCGGTCAAAATTTCGCCACTTAAGCCAGCGCCCTTTGAAAATAGAATTTTATCGTTAGCGGCACCCTCTTTTTTAGAGCTTTCCGCGGCGCTGCTTTTTAAATTTGAATCCGTGCTCTTTAAGCTTGGCTCGTCGCTTGCGGCGTCGCTTTTTATATAGGCGTTCGGCGTCATCTTGATCCGCGCACCCGCGTTTTCATCCAGGCTGCCATAGCCTGCAAACTCCTGCGCCGCGCCATTTAAGCATAAATTTTCTCCGCGAATCAAAAGATCCTCTTTGAAGCCGTAGTATGCCCGTTGTTCGCTCGCAAGCTCGTATTCGCAGCCGTGCACGATAGCGATCTCGGGGCAGACGTCCGCGCAGAGCCCGCAATAGACGCAACGCCCTAAATTTATCGAGTAGTTATCTACCTTTTTGCGGCCGTCGGCGCCGAGGCTGGTCTCCATCGCGATACAGTTCGCCACGCAGATCTTCTCGCACAAGCCGCATCCGATGCAGCGCTCGCTGCCGCTTTCGAGTAGGCGCATTAGCTTATGTACGCCGCGGTATCTAGGCGGCATAACAAATTTTTCCATAGGATACCGAAGCGTGTGCGAGCCGCCACGCTTAAACATATTTTTTAGAACAACCCACAGTCCCACGAAAAGCTCGCCGCTAAAGGTGCGGGCTAGGAATCTGCGAAGCTTATCGCCGCCGGATTTAATAGGGGCTCGTTTATCGATCTGGGCGTATCTTGCCATCGTACCCTCCTTAAACGATCGCTAGCGCGGTAATTAGCACGCAAGCAAGAGCTAACGGCATGCAGACTTTCCAGCAAAGCCCCATCAGCTGATCGGGGCGTAGATGCGGCCACGCCGCGCGCGCCCATAGGAAGCAGAAAAACACGAGGCTTGATTTTAATACCATCATAACGCCGCCAGGGATAAACCAAAACGCGTTAAATCCACCCAAAAACAGTAGCGTCGTAACGACGGAGTAGGTTATGATATTGGCGTATTCGCCGATAAAAAACATACCCCAGCGCATTCCCGAATACGCCGTACCGGCGCCCGCTACGATCTCGGTTTCGTTTTCGGTGAGGCACAGCGGCGTGCGGTTGCACTCGACGAAAGCAGCGATGAGAAATAGCGCGAAGCAGACGGGCTCTTTCCAGATAAACCACTTGTCGATGCCGCCGCTTTGCGCGCTTACGATGTCGATGAGAGATAGCGAGCCCGTGATCATCACGATAGGGATCAGGCTAAGGCCGTTGATCACCTCAAAGCAGGTGATCTGCAAAAACGCGCGAAACGCGCCTATCGTGCCCCATTTATTGTAGCTCGCAAGCCCTCCGATCAGTAGACCATAAACGCAGGTACCGCTAGTTCCGAGTAGGAATAAAATTCCCACGTTTATATCGCTTAAAATCGGCTGTATCGTCCGCCCGCCGATAGTAAACTCCGGTAGCAGCGGCACCACCGAAAGCGCCACGAAAGCTCCCGTAGCCGATATGATCGGCGCGATCTTAAAAAGAAGCTTATTCGCCCGCGCAGGGATAGCGTCCTCTTTGGTAAAAAGCTTTATCATATCCGCGCCCACCTGCAAAAGCCCCGCAGGCCCGACCATAGAAGGCCCGATCCTGCGCTGCATAAAAGCAAGCACCTTGCGCTCGGCGTAGGTCGCAAGCCCCGAGAGCAGCGCGATGACGGCTAAAATCACGAGCGCCTTTAAGACGGTAGCTACGAAATAAAATGCACTATCGCTCATCTGCCCTCTCCTTTGGAATTTGAAATTTTCTCGATTTTTACGCTAGCGTAGCGCGAAGTTTTGAAAAATATCTCGCCGCGAAGTTTCTCATCAAAATACGGCAGATACGCGCCGCTAAAGCCTGGATCGATCTTTACGCTAGCGACGATTTCGCGCTTTAAGTTTACGAGCCCGTTTTCGCCGCTTTCTCTATTTTCATTGTCAGAGGTACTGACTTTGTGCGCACAGCTAGTTTTTTCATTATGGCCCGCATCGTCTGCTTGGTAAATTTTAACGATGTCGCCCGCGCTTACGCCCAGAGCTTCGGCGATGCTGGGACTTAGATACAGAGCGCCCGCTTCGCCCACAGCGCTGCTTGCGCCGCTAAATTTATTGAATTGATGCAGCGGATTCGCCTCATAGATTAAAATTTCGCCCTCGCCTACTCTAAGCGGCGCGGAAGGCGAAATTTCAAACTCCTCCTCGCTAGCGGCAAACTCCTCATTTCGCAGCTCATATCCGCGGTGATTTGCGCCGCCGTTGTCGTAAAAATTTTCTAAATCGTCAAATTTAACCTGCTCAAAATCCGCGCCCAAGCTTGATGTATAACTTATCGCGTGTTCCGCGCAAACTCCCAGCGCACAGGCGATGTCGTTTAGCTCGTATCCGCCGTAATCAAGCGCCGCATTCGTAGGCACTACGCGCTTGTCGTAGTTCGTAAACGTGCCCTCCTGCTGCACCAAGCTAGGCGCATCCAGATCCGCTTCCAACACGCCGAAGCTAATATCGCCCGCTTCGTTGTAGCCTAGCGTCTCGCCCGCGCTCATTTGCGCACTAAGCTCACAGATGAGCGCGACGCCAAGGCTATTCGTGCGCGGCGGCACCACTAGCACTTTTAGCGGCGTGTAGCGCTGCACCAAACCCGCTAGGCGCGCGAGCGTGGCGCTATTTGGCGTGCGGATAAAATCCTCGCCGATGATGAGCGAAAAACTCTCCTTTTTAGCCAAAAGCTCATCCACTTTCTGCTCGTCCAGCCCGAGCGTGCAGGCGAAATTTGAAATTTTACTTTCCGCGGAATTCTCAGAATTCTGCGCGGAATTTTTTGCGTTGCCGTCCGCGCTTGCGAAATCTGCGTCGCCGCTGGCACTCGCAACGTTCTCGGCGCCATTTGCCTCCGCAGAATTCTCAGGGTTTTGCGAACCCGCGGATTTCTCGTCTAAATTTTCCTTCGCCGCGGCGCGCGAAATTTTAAATTCCGTCGCGAGTTTCGTATCCAGCCACTCAGGCAAATCATGTCCGAATTTCTGTAGGATCCAAAGCAGGATCTGCGCCTCCAACCCCGCGGCGTGTGGCTGATGGATGAAATTTTTACTAAAGCCCTTAATGCCCTCGTCACAAAACGGATGAAAATAGATCCCGCTTGCCTTATTTAGCTTGCAGGCGCTGTTTACCGCAAAGCCTAGATTTGGAGCGTCGCTGCGTAAAAATGTGCCGCAAACGACGATGAAATCGCTGTTTTTAATCGTCTGTGAATTTGCATTATAAAATTTTGTGCCGCTAAATTTGGAAAATTCGCGCAGGAATTTTTGATAGGCAAGTGCTTCATCGTTGATCAAAGCAAGTTTAAATTTTTGCCGCAAAAGCTCTAAAATCCGAGCTTCCTCATTGGTGATGAAGCTATTAAATTTAATATTTTTGATCTCGCCGTCCTCGATGCCGCGCACGATGCGGTCAAAAACCGCTTCGTTTTTGCTCGCCCGCTCGTTTGAAAAATCCCAGCCGAAGCGTGCTGCGGCGTGCAGAACGCTGAAATTTATGTCGCTGCTAACGCGATAAATTTTTTCACGCGGCTCGCCTATGCCGCGGCGCTTGATCTCGTAATAAAGCAGTTCGCAATCGCTGCTGTGCGGGTTGGAAGCGGGGATTTGACGCAGCTCCCAGGCGTTTGAAACGTATTTAAACGCGCTCTCTACCAGAGCCCCCGTCGGGCAGACCGCCGCGCTCTCGCCGTAGTTTACGCAATCATCATTTTCATTTATCCGCGCGATTAGGCTTTTTTGCAGCTTGTTCCATACGGCGTAGGCGTCTTTGGGCATCGCGTCCTTTTGATCCTTACTTAGCATGTCTCCGCCGCGCGGGACGAGCTTAAAAGCATCTACGCCCAAGCGGTCCTTCGCGGCGGTAATACAGCGCTCGCAGACGATACAAAGGCTAGGATCGTAGCTCAAATATCCCCAATCCTGCACCTCGCGCGCCGTATCGCGGATAGCGTAGCTTTGGGTATTTGTGCGCATCAGATGGGCTAAATTTTGAAGCTCGCACTCGCCGCTTTGATCGCAAACCCCGCACGCCATCGGATGGTTGATGCAATAAACCTGCGTGATCGCCTCGCGCTCGGCGTCAATCTCGGGGCTGCGGCTGTAGATGACCATGCCGTCTTTAGCTTTAGCGTTGCAGCTATAGACGCGTTTGCCGTCCGCTTCGACCATACAAAGTCTGCATGCGAGCGTCGGCGTACCGCCGCTTAGATAACAAAGCGCAGGGATAAAAACGCCGCAGCGACGCGCGACCTGCAAGATATACTCGCCCTCGTAGCACTCGCAAGCTTTACCGTCGATCGTGATCTTTGCCATTTTAAACCTTAGAAATTTCTGCGAGTTCGAAATTATAACCGCCAAAGCCCTGCCCGCCCGAGCCCAAAAGCGCAATCGTGCCCTTTAGCTCCTCATCCAAAATAAATTCTTTTTCTAAATTTAGGTGCGGCGTTTTGATGCGGACGCGATCTCCGTGTTTGATCTTAGCGACCATGCTAAAATACCTTCCGCCGATGAGTCGGTCGTCCGCATCGTGTTTGAAAACCACAGCACCGTCGAAATTCTCAGGCTCTTTAAGGGGGCTTAAATTTACCCGCTCTTGCGCGCCCAAATCTGCTCGCTCGCCGCGTAAGCTTAAAATTTTAACCCCGAATTCTGCCGCTATGAGAGACAGAAAGGCTCTGATATTTTCGGCGTCGGGATGAGTTTTAATAAGCGCGTCATCGATCAAAAGCGCGTCGCAGCCGCTTTGCAAAAACTCCGCGATCTGCTCGATCTCCTCCTCGCCCACGCTGCTTTCGCCGCTTAGATACTCCAGATCCAGCTCCGCGAAATAGGGCTCATCGCAAAAACTAGCGCAGATTAGCGCCAGCACGAAGTTTTGCGCGCCGATCTCGCATTTAATCAGCTCACTTTCTAAATACGGATCTTGCAACGGCGATACGCTTAAAATTTTAGCGTGTTTAAAACCTTCCGTAAGCCCCGGACTTTGCAGTCTAAGTAGCGGCGCAAAATTTAAAATTTTCATATTCTCCCCTTTTTTGCGACTATCATCCAATCGACCTGGTTATATCGGATGGAATTTAATAGCGTGGAATTTAACCCCTCGACTAGATCGGCGCTTTTTTGAACCGCGCTAAAATCGCCCATCTCAAACATAAAGATCATCGTCTCGCCGCGAGCGGAATTTTTTAAAATTTCGCCCATGCGGTTTAAAAATTTATCGCCCAGATGCCTCAAATCGTAGCGTTTCATCGATCCACCTCGCCTAAGATAATATTCGTGCTGCCGATGATCGCCGCGGCGTCGGCAAGATACTGCCCGGGTAAAATTTCCTCATAGACCGCGCAATGCCAAAAGCTCGGCGTGCGGATCTTAAGACGGTACGGGCGGCTTTCGCCCATCGAGCGGATATAAAATCCAAGTTCGCCCTTAGGGCTCTCGCTCGCGGCGTAAATTTCGCCCACGGGCGGGCGCAAGCCCTGCGTAACTAGCACAAAATGTTGCATCAGCGAGTAGTTCTGCGTCATAATCTGCTCTTTGCTAGGATTTACGTAAGCGGGATCGATCGCTAAAATTTGTGGATCGCTCAGCGGATAGTGTTTCGCGCACTGGCGCAAAATTTTAAGGCTCTCGCGCATCTCCGCCATATAGCACTTATAGCGCGCGTAGCAATCGCCCTCGCTCGCATACGGCACGTCGAAATCAAGCTCGTCGTAGATGAGATAGGGCTCTTCTTTGCGGATATCCCAAGCATGCCCGCTAGCGCGGAGCGTCACGCCGCTACAGCCGCAGCTAAGAGCTGCTTCGTGCGAGATCACGCCCACGCCCTCGGTTCGCATCAGCCAAATTCTATTCGTATCGAGCATATCTTCAAATTCTTTAATGTCGCTCGGGAATTCGTCGCAAAATTTCAACATCTCTTCTAACCAGCCGTTAGGCAGATCCAAAAAGACGCCGCCGATTTTGATATTATTGTGCGTAAGGCGCGCGCCGCAGTATTTTTCTATGAGATCAAGTATGTATTCGCGCGAGCGAAAGCAGTAGAGAAATACCGTCATCGCGCCGATGTCAAGCGCGTGCGTACCCAAAAACAGAAGGTGCGAGCTGATACGATTAAGCTCCAGCAAGATCGTGCGGATGATCTGCGCGCGGCGCGGCACTTCGATGCCGCAGAGCTTCTCGACCGCGGCGCAAAAGCCGTAGTTGTTCGAGCCCGATGCGATGTAATCGATGCGGTCTGTTACGGGGACGAATTCCGCGTAGATCATATTTTCTGCCATCTTTTCGATGCCTCGGTGCATATAGCCCACGCCGGGGCGGGCTCGCACGATGCGCTCGCCGTCAAGCTCCAGCACGAGCTTTAGCTGGCCGTGCGCGCTTGGATGCTGCGGACCGAAATTTAAGATCATATTCGCGCCCTCGCGCTCGTACTCGATGTTTTCGAAAAACGGTCTTAGCTTGCTTGGATTTTGCATTATTTTCTCTTTGTGATGATCTTGTAAATTCCGCGTTTAACGCGTTTTACGAAGCGCACGCCGCCCTCTTCTTGATATTCTTGTAAAATTTTCTCTTGCGGCCGCGGCTCGCCATAACCGCTCTCGTGATAGAGCCGCGTAAAGTTAAAGGTATCTTTTTCATCCACGAATGCGGAATTTCGGTTTTCTTCGCCGATCCGCTCGCGTGCGCCAACCCCAAAAATTTTATCCACCTCGTACCATTTGGCAAACTCGTCTCCTTGCAGCGGATAGGACTTTAAAAGCGGATGTCCGAACCAATCATCGGGCATTATTAGGCGCGCTAAATTTGGATGATTTTCAATCCAAACGCCCATCATATCGTATAGTTCGCGCTCCGCCCAGTTCGCGCTTTTGTAGATGCCCGCAGCGCTTTGCAAAAAGCTCTCATTCGGCACGAAGCACTTTAGTCGCGCGCGGCGCGCTCTTTTGATATCCAAAAGCTGATAAAAAACCTCGATGCCGCCGCGAGCCTCGGTAAAATCTACGCCGCTTAACTCGCATAAAATTTCATATCCGGCGCTCTTAAGCGCACGCAGCGCCACTAAATTTTGCGCGGGCTCTACGTAGAGTATAAGGGTATTAAATTCCACGTACGAGTTTAAAATTTTAACGCCTTCAAGCGCGTCCAGATCATCTTTAAAATCGCTCGCGCTTGCGTCTAACTTCTGCGTCTCCTCGGGGATGAAAAATCTGTCTTTGTAGTAATTTTTTTTACTCTGATCGCCTTTGGGATTAAATTTTCTCATCAGATCAGCCTTTTTGCCTTTTGTGCGCGGCGCGGAGTTTGGGTGCGGATCTTTTTTTGCAGCACCATCAGCGCAAACTGCAGCGTCTCGGGACGAGGCGCACATCCGGGTAGATAGATATCCACGGGCACTATACGGTCGCAGCCCTGCACCGTCGCGTAGGTATTAAACATCCCCCCGGTATTGGCGCAACTGCCCATGCTGATGACCCATTTGGGCTCGGGCATCGCGTCGTATAGGCGGCGCGTAAACTCGGCGTGCTTTTTGCTAAGCGTGCCCGCGATTATCATCACCTCCGACTGCTTGGCGCTTGCGCGAAATATCGTGCCGAAGCGGTCGAAGTCAAATCTGCCCGCGCCCGCCGCCATCATCTCGATCGCACAGCACGCAAGCCCGTACGTCATTGCCCACAAAGAGTTACTTCTGCCCCACGCAATCAGCTTATCGACGGTGGTAAGAACTACTGGAAGCCCGTTTTCGCGCGCGTAGTTTATCTTATGCTCTGCCAATTTAGCGCTCCTTTTTTCCAGGCGTAGATGAAACCGATGCCTAATAATACGATGAAAAACGCCATCTCTACAAGCCCGAACACGCCTAAAATTTTAAAATTTACCGCCCACGGAAACATAAAGATAATCTCGACGTCAAAAAGTATGAAAAGCACGGCTAT
>NZ_CALIJF010000009.1 GCF_938018035.1 uncultured Campylobacter sp.
CAAAGGTCGAGAAAGATATGGAATTTAACTTTAGCATAAAATATACGCTAAATTTCAACTAGCCTTAAAGCTTCTACTAAAACTTCTGCCTGGGCGGTAAAATTTTAAAATTTTACCGCTCTTGCCGCTTTATCTTAGCTCGCAAAATTCCATTTCGGCGAAGTGAAATTTTAAAATTTACTGCTCTTGCTGCCGCTTCTACTGCTCCGCCGCATGAGCTTTTATAAACGGATTGGCGCCGTGAAATTTAAAATTTAAACGGAGGAAATTATGTCTTTTCAAATTTAGCCAAGCAAGCATCTTAAAGCGTTAAAATTTTAAATTTAAGCTGCGAAATTGCTAGGAAATTCCACTGATTTTAATGGAATTTTTACTATAATTTCGTATGAAATTTAAAAGATTAAAGGAAATTTATGATAGACGTTTACGACTTGGCGGTGATCGGCGGCGGTCCTTGCGGCATCGCTTCCGTAGTAGAAGCCAAAAGAAACGGGCTTGCGCACGTGCTTCTGCTTGAAAAAGGCGACAACCACTCTCAAACGATTAGGCAGTTTTACAAAGATAAAAAGCGCGTCGATAAAGAATATAAGGGCTTTGACAGCGAGACGCGCGGCTCTATTTCGTTTGAAACCGGCACGAAAGAGAGCGTGCTAAATTATTTCGACGAGCTCTTAGATAGCGACGAAATCGATACGAATTTCAAAAGTGAGGTCGAAAAGATCGAAAAGCACGCAGATGAATTTTATATCACGACTAGCTCGGCTGGATACCGCGCGCGCAACGTCATCGTCGCAATTGGTAGGATGGGCAAGCCTAATAAGCCCGCTTATAAAATTCCGCCTTCGATCACGCAACGCGTAAATTTCAATCTTGATAAATGCACGATTAATGAAAAAATTCTAGTCGTCGGAGGCGGTAACTCAGCCGCTGAATACGCTATAGCGCTATGTAAAACCAATGTCGTGACGCTTTGCTATCGCAAGCCTAAATTTACCCGCCTAAACGAGACGAACGAAAGCGACGTAATGCGCGAGACCAAATACGGCAACATCATCTTGCGTTTAGGCATCGATATAGAGGCTCTTGAGAATGAAAACGGCAAGGTGCTGGTAAAATTTGATAATGGCACCGAGCTCGTATTTGACCGCGTGATATACGCGATCGGCGGCACGAGCCCGATTGATTTTCTTAAAAAATGCGGCATCGCTTACGATGAAAACGGCGTGCCGATCGTGGATGAAAATCTTCAAACTGCCACTAGTGGGCTTTACGTGGGCGGAGATCTCATCAGCAGAAGCGGCGGATCGATCGTGGTGGCGATAAATCACGCTCATACCATCATCAAAAATATCCGCAGATGAGGCTTTATCAGCCAAAAAAGGGCTATCGCTACACGAGCGATACGATTTTTTTGTGGAATTTTATAAGAAACTCAGGCGTGCGTAAAGCTGATGCTGCATCGCAAAATGGCTCTTTAGCGCTGGGCTGTGGCGCGGAATTTAAAGACGCGACAGATGGAGGCTTTAATGCGCAGTTTTGCGCTTCGGATTTCGCAGGCGGCGAAGCGGAATTTTGCGCCGAGGATTGCGCTTTTAGCAAAGAAGAGTTGTATGCCGCTGACCATAGCACGGAGAACGATCGCAATTTTGGAAGTAAGAGCTGCGCTGAACTTAAGGCGGAATTTAAAAAGGAATTTCAAGAGGCATTTTGGGCGAAATTTCAAAGCGAGCGCTGCAAAAATTCCGATTTTCAAAGCGACGAAGCCTGGCATGCTTTAAAGCCTGATATCGCAAGCGGTGAAAATTTTAAATTTTGTGACGAGCAAATCGCGCAGCCTTTAGAATCCCAAAAGACGCACGATAAAGATTTCGCGAGCAAATTTGAAGACGCCAAAGCGCGCGAGGATTTTGCTGCGGAGTGCTTGCGTGACGACTGGTTTGCAGTTTGCGATGAGCGTAGTTTAAAAAGCGCGCTAAATCCGCGAGCGATATACGGCGACGTGCTGGATGTGGGCGCAGGATGTGGAATTTTAGGGCTTTTGCTAAAACGCGATTTTAAAAGCATCAATCTAAGCTTGCTAGAAATTCAAGAGCGAAATTTAGAAATCTTGAGGCTGAATTCTTTGCAAAACGATCTACCTGCCGAGATTTTGCACGCAGATTTTGCGGAATTTAAAAGCGAAAAACGCTTCGATTTTATCGTCTCAAATCCGCCCTTTTATCGAGAGCGCATTTCGCTTAGCAAAGAGCCTCATATGGCGCTTAGTAAGAGCGCAGCAAGCCTTAGCCTACGGGATTTCGTGCGATCTGCGAATGCTCATCTTAAGCCTGGCGGTACGCTTATTTTTTGCTATGAGGCAGGCAAGCTAGCTAAAATTTGCGAGCTTTTAGGCGAGTTTAGGCTAAATTTGACGAGGCTTGGTTTTGTCTATCCCGACATTTCAAAGCCCGCTAAGCTCGCGCTTTTGCAAGCCCGTAAGAACTCGCGCTCGCCCTGTGAGATCGTCCTTCCGATCTATGCTAGCGCGCACGGAAGGCGCACCGCACAAGCCCACGCGATCTATAAAAGCGCGGATTTAACGAGCGTGGATTATGAGTGAGTTTGGCTTTAGCTTCGATGCAAGCGCGTGCGAGCGCTGCGGCGGTAAGTGCTGCACGGGAGAGAGCGGCTACATCTGGATAGATGAGAGTGAGATCGCGGCACTTGCGGTAAAATTTGAAATTTCGCCTGCAAGGCTTAAAGAAATTTATTTACAAAAAATAGGCGCTAAATTTAGCGTAAAAGAAAAGCCCTTTGAAGGCGGCTTAGCGTGCGTGTTTTTTGACGAAACACAGCGCAACTGCGGGATTTACGAGCTGCGTCCGAAGCAGTGTCGTAGCTTCCCGTTTTGGGAATATTTTAAAACGCATACTAAAGAATTGGAGGAAGAATGTATCGGGGTAAGGTTTTAAGCGGAATTTTAATCGTGGCGATGATTTTAGCGCCTCAGTATCTAAGTGCGGAGGGTAGGACGAATGCTGCAGCGGCGAAGCAGTCCGTTACGGATAAAAAGGCGTCTGATAAGAATTCCGGCATTGGCACAAAAAACGGTGCAAAAGATGCAATTAAAAAGAGCTTGATAAATCGCGGTGTAAGCGCTAAAAGTATAACCAAAGAAAAGCTAAATCACGCGATGCGAGCGCAAGAGGATGCCGAGTTAAATTTCGATTTGCTTACAGCTTTGGAGCTACTGCATAAAGATCCCGTCGCATCGATGTTTTTATACGAAAAGGCATACAATAAAACGGGCTCGTCCGTTTATCTGCTAGAAGCGCTAAAGACTGCTTTTGCGATCAAAGATCGTAAAAATACGGCGCGCTATTTAAAGCTCGGCGAAAAAAGCCTAAACTCAGACTCCGAGTATCTGCGAGTAAAAATTGGCTACTACTTAGGCATTAAAGATAATCTAAATGCCAATACTGCTGCTCTTAAGCTAGTCACCGTAGATCCAGTTTCGCGTAGTTACGCGATCTTAGCGGCGACATATTATGCGATGGAGAATTTTACTTTAGCCAAAACCTACTTTGAAAAAGCCTATGAGCTAGACAAAACTGACGAAAATCTCATCAGATTATGCGACGTGCTGCTAAATAAACTCGATGATTCGGACGGAGCGATCCGCATTATAGAGACGCACAGGCGCATCTACGGCTGCGCCCAGGGTATGGCGTGCGAGCTGCTAGCTGATGTGTATCGCGCGAATAAACGCTATTTGGATGTCGCTAAGATCGATGAAGCGCTGTATGAAGCCAAAGGGGATAATAAATTCTTAGACGATATGATAGCGATTTATTACTACTCAAACGACTTTGATAAAATAATCGAACTTTTGAAGAAATACGACTACAAGCGCGAGCTTCTAATCGATGCCTACGCGCATAAAAAAGACTATAAAACCGCGATTAAAATGGCACGCGATGAGTTTATGAAGACCAAAAATTACGACTTTTTGGCGATCGAAGCGATCTACGAATATGAAAGTGCGGGCAAAAACGTGGACGCTAAAACCCTGTCTAGCGTAGTGGCAAAATTTGAAAATATTGCGCCGCAGCTTAAAGACCCCGTGCACCTAAACTACTACGGCTACATCCTAATAGATCATGATTTGGACGTTCGCAAGGGCATCGAGCTCGTCCGCCGCGCTCTACAAAAAGACCCCGACTCGCCGTATTATCTGGACTCGCTTGCTTGGGGATACTACAAGCTTGGCGAGTGCGACAAGGCTAAAAATGAAATGGCTAAGATCAAAGACGCAGAATTTTTTAATTCCCCCGAAGGCAAAGAGCATTTGGAGGCGATCGATGCGTGCGCCGCTGGCACAGGCGTAGCGCCGCAGAATTCTATATCGCAAAATCCCACTACGATAAAAGGCTCCGCGCCGAAAGATCAGGCGCCGCAAAGCCCGGCAATAAAAACTCCTTCGCCTAATTCCATAAAATCTACGGCGCCCGAAAGCTCTGCGTTAGATTCCGCGCGTCCAAGTCCCACCACAACGCAGAATTTGGCGCCAAAAGACTCCGCTTCGCAAAATTCTGCTGGGTCTGCAAATTCCGCGATTCAAAACCAGACACCAAATTCCGAGGCTTCTGAAAATTTTGCGACGCCCATAAATTCCGCCGCGCAGATTTCTGTCTCGTCAAGACAAAATTCCGTATCGAGGCAGGATTTTATGCCAGAGCAAAATTCTACGTCGAAAGAGCCCACCGGCTCTAAAATCCAGACACCAAAGCAGTAGCGATGATTTTGGATGAAATTTTAAAACGCACTCGCGAGGATCTCGCGCTTCGTAAAGAAAGACTGCCCGAGGATCTGCTCGGCCGCTCGCTAAGCGCTAATCCCTACGAACCGCGCGACGTCATAATCGCGCTTAGAAGCGATGAGAAGGATCCGCTTCGCATCATTGCCGAGATCAAAAAGGCAAGCCCGAGCAAGGGGATCATCCGCGAGGATTTTGAGCCGCTAAGCCTTGCGGTGGAGTACGAAAATGCAGGTGCGAGCGCCTTTTCGGTGCTTACCGAGCCGCATTATTTCAGAGGCGATTTGGAGTTCATCCCGCAGATCCGCCGCTACACTCGCACGCCCATTTTGCGCAAGGATTTCATCATAGATCGCTATCAGGTCCTCGAGGCGCTGGTTTACGGCGCGGATTTTATCCTGCTGATCGCCAAAGCTCTGGAAGGCAAGGAGCTAAGGGAGCTGCTCGAGTTTGCCCGCAGGTTGGGGCTTCGGGCGCTGTGCGAGATCCACGATAAGGATGATTTGAAAAAGGCGATCTTCGCAGGTGCGGGTATTATCGGCATCAACCATCGAAATTTAGAGACTTTCGAGGTCGATACGAGCCTGAGCGAGCGGCTGATCCCGCTGATTCCAAACGGCAAGATCATCGTCGCCGAAAGCGGCCTACACTCGCACGAGCAGCTTTTAAGCTTACACGAGGCGGGCGTCGATGCATTTTTGATCGGCGAGCATTTTATGCGCCAAAATGACGTAGGCGCGGCACTGCGCGTGATAAAGCTCGGCGCGAGCGGCAAAATTTAAATTTGGCTCGTTTGATCGCTAAGATCAGCAAGAGCTGTGAAAGCAGCGAGATTGGGCTTAAGCGAGCGGTTAAATTTAGCGAACGGAGCGAAATTTTAAGGCAGTAAATTTTAAAATTCGGCGGACTTTAAAATTTAACGGCTCTTTAAATTTAGCGCCGCGGCGCAATTTAATATCGTATGCTGCGCTTTGGTGTCGCACGCCGCATAAGCATCCACGCTGCGCTTTGGCATCGTGAGTTTGTTATTGCGCGCCGTGCGAGCGGTTGCGGAGTGAGGTTTAAATTTACGCCTTTAGTTTGTATAGCTTTCCGTCGCATCACGAACCGGTGCAAAAAGCGTGGGTTTAAATTTAGCTTTACGTTTGCGAAGCTTCGCGCGAGCTGGGTTGCACTTGTAGCATTAAGCGCCAAAGATTGTGCGTCCGTCGTAGCGCCTTGTATTCCTAGCGCTTCGGTATCGGCGATTAAATGGCGCTGTAAATTTAATCACAGCTCGCGACCTAAGTCGCCCAGAGGAGCTTGCGCGTACGATAACTGCGCAAAGCGAGCTACTACAAAAGCGGACGGCGTAGGGGCTTAGCAGGGCTGCGATACCCTGTGATACGCCGCGATTAAGCCTCGGCTGTATTACAGCTGCGCCGTGGTCGTGCCGCGTTTAAATTTTATCGCGTGTCGCGATGGTGATTGCGGCGCAGGTTGGCATCGCGCACCGTGCCTGTGAGTGTGTCAAAGTTTTGTTATAATGCGCCGCGCAAACGACCGCGTAGATTTGATATCGCATACCGCGTAGGCGTATGTGCTACGCCTTGACATCGCGAGCTTGTTATCGCACGCTGTGCGAACGGCTGCGGAGCGGATTAGACGCTATGTTTGCCGCGCGATGAGTGTTTGCCAAATGCGTGCCCGCCGCGGGCTTCGATCCGCAGAGTGCGTATTGCGCCGAAGCGCCCCGCGATTGCAAAGCATGTCGCACCTGCCACGTGCATAGCTCCGCATCATGCGAGCAAGCGCAGGTCGTGTAAATTTAAAATTTTATGAAATTTAGAAGTTTTAAATTCCAAATTTCATAGAATTTTGCGAAACGCAAATTTTAAAATTCCATAGAATTTTGGAATTTCGGAAAGGAAAAGAGATGGATTATCTTTGCGCCCCTTGGCGAAGCGAGTATTTTACCGAAAAAAGAAGCGGCTGTCCCTTCTGCGACGCGGCGGCGGATGCGGCGTTCGATGATCGCAACGGCGTGCTTTTTCGCGCGCAGCACTGCTTTGGGGTGATGAACCTCTATCCCTACAGCCCGGGCGCGTTTATGGTCATACCTTACGAGCACGTCGATAATATCGAGTGCCTTAGCGATGATGCGTGGGCGGAGATGAGCCGCTACGTGCGCGCCGGAGTGGGGATTTTAAAGCGCACTCTGGGCGCAAACGGCGTAAATATCGGCATGAACCTCGGCGCCGCCGCGGGTGCGGGCATAGCCGAGCACGTGCACTATCATCTCGTACCGCGGTGGCAGCGCGATACGAATTTCATCACGACGATCGCAAACGTCCGCGTAAACGGCGTTTCGTTCGCCCCGCTTTTTGAGAAGCTAAAAGCGGCTTACGCGGAAATCAAAATTTAAATTCGGGAGATCGAGATGGTATCGGCATGGGTTAAAAAGAACGATAAATGGGGTTTTATCGATAAAACAGGAAAGGAGATAACTTCTTGCATCTATGATGACGTTTCGTATTTTAGCGAAGGCCTAGCATGCGTTAGAAAGAACGATAAATTCGGCTTCGTCGATAAAACGGGCAAAGAAGTTATTCCCTGCATATATGATCGGGCCGAGGAGTTTTGCGAGGGCTTAGCGTGGGTTAATAAGAACGATAAATTCGGCTTTATCGATAAAACGGGTAAAGAGGTGATTTCTTGTATATACGATGATGCTTATAATTTTGACGAAGAACTGGCGGAAGTTCAAAAAAGCGGCTATTGGGGTTTTATCGATAAAACCGGCAAAGAGATCATTCCTTGTATATATGATGACGTTGGCGTTTTTCGCGAAGGCTTGGCGGACGTTAAAAAGAACGGATATTGGGGATATATCGATGAAATGGGCAAAGAAGTTATTCCCTGCATATATGATCGGGCCGGGAGTTTTTGCGAAGGCTTAGCAAAGATTGAAAAGGACGGCAAATGGGGCTTTATCGATAAAACGGGCACAGAGGTAGTGTCTTGTGTATACGAGCTTGCTTGGGATTTTGATAATACTTTGTGCGGATATTATGACGAAATCAAATATTGCGAAGGATACGTTAAAGTCAAAAAAGACGGCAAATGGGGGCTGCTAGATGATGAGGATAATGAAATTTTAAAGCCGATGTTTTACGACGAGATAGAAGTTATTAAAATTCTGAGCGACGACTACGTCAAAATCGTGCTAGACGGTCGCGAAACGATCGTGAATAAAAACGGCAAAATAATATCGTAAATTTAAAGGAGAGATAATGGTTAGCGTAGAGCAAGCGATCGAGGATCTGAAAAACGGCAAAATGCTCGTTATGGTCGATGACGTCGATCGCGAGAACGAGGGCGATTTGGTGTTTGCGAGCACATTTAGCAGCGCAGAAAAGGTAAATTTTGCGATCACGCACGCTCGCGGAGTGCTGTGCGTGGCGCTTAGCCCGCAGATTGCGCAGCAGCTAGATCTAAATTTGATGGTCGATAAAAACACCTCCAGCCACGAGACCGCCTTCACCGTCACGATCGACGCGAAGGACGCCAAGACGGGCGTAAGCGCGTATGAGCGCAATATGACGATCGAGCTGATGTCGCGCGTAGGCGCTCGCGCGGATGATTTCGTCCGCCCTGGGCATATCTTCCCGCTCATCGCCAAAAGCGGCGGCGTGCTCGCTCGCACAGGGCACACCGAGGGCTCTACGGATCTGTGCCGCTTGGCGGGGCTTTCGCAAAGCGCCGTGATCTGCGAGATCGTCAAAGACGACGGCGATATGGCGCGCAGGGACGATCTGGAAAAATTCTGCGCGCAGTACGACATCAATATGATCTCGGTCGCGCAGATCGTGCAGTACCGCCTAAAACACGAGACTCTCGTTAAATTTAGCGAGCCGAAAAGCGCTCTGCTGTGCGGCGAAGCGGCGAAATTTTACGACGTGAGCGATCACGAGGGCAACGAGCACCGCGCCTATATTTTCGGCGAGCCTGAAAAGGGCGCGCAGACGAACGTGAAATTTCATAAAATTTCAAGCGATTTGGAGTTTTTAAGCGATACGAAATTTAACGATTTCATGCGCGATCTGGAGATTTTGCGCAATGAAGGCGGCGTGCTTTTGATGCTAAAATCCGCGCAAAATCGCGCCGATTTTAAGAGCTTCGGCATCGGAGCGCAAATTTTAGCGCATCTGGGCGTGAGAAAAATCAAAATTTTAAGCAAGAGCGAGCCGAAAGACTACGCGGGGCTTAGCGGTTTTGGGATCGACATAGTTTGATAGCCCACATCGATTTGGACAGCTTCTTCGTCTCTGTAGCGAGGCTTGCCGATCCCGCGCTTGCGGGCAAAAAGATCGCAGTCGTCGGAGGCGGCGACGAGGAGATTTTCGGCGGCAAGAGCGAGCTTGGTAGCGTGATTTTAAGCGCGAGCTACGAGGCCAGAGCGGACGGCGTGCATTCGGCGCAGCCCGTTAAAATCGCGCTCGGACTCTGCCCGCAGCTGATTTTAGTGCGCTCGCAGCACGGCGAATACCGAAAAATTTCACGCGAAATTTATGAGTTTTTACTAAGCTTTACGCCCGAGATCGAAAAATTTAGCATCGACGAGTTTTTTCTAAATTTACGCGGTACGGCTTACGATGCGGACGCGCTGGGCTTTGCCGCGTTTTTACAAAGCGAGATTATGCGCCGCTTTAGCCTTCCGTGCAGCGTCGGGCTTAGCGAAGCAAAACTTATCGCAAAGCTCGCTACGGGCCTTGCCAAGCCCTTCGGCGTGCGTCAAATTTTAAAATCGCAAATCGCGCGCGAGCTATCCGCCGTGCCGGTAGCGAAATTCCCCGGCGTCGGCAAAGCAGCGCAAAAAACGCTCGACAAATACGGCATCGTAAGCTTCGGCGACGCGCTAGGGCACAGAGAAATTTTTGAAAAGATGGGCGCAAACGGCAGGAAAATTTTCGCAGCCCTTAGCGGCGAGGATGAGGGCGAGGTCGTCTCAAAGCGCGAGCGCAAAAGCATCGGCTTTGGGCGCAGCTTCGCGCCGTGCGCCGATCGGGACGAGCTGCGGCGTAAAATTTTAATTTTGGCGCGCCATTTGGCGGGCGAAGTGCTCGCCAGAGGCCTAAAGCCCGCGACGTATGATCTAAAGATCCGCTACAAATCGCGCGAGGAGTTTTCGCACCAGATCAGCCAGGATAGGGCGTTTAGTCTAAGTTTGCTGAGCGAGACCGCGCTTGAGCTGTTTAGGCTCTGCGACGTGAAAAAAGGCGCGCAGATAATCCACGTAGCGCTAAATCTTTCAAATTTTAGCGGCAGATCGGGCGGCTCGCTGCTCTTTGGCGAGATCGATAAAAAGCAGCAGAGCCTGGATCGATCTTTAAGCAGGATTTGGGAAAAATTCGGCATCGAAAAGCTAAAAAAGGCAAGCGAAATTTGATTAAATTTAAAGGAAAAAGATGAAACTAGGCGAGCTATATTCGGTGATCTGCATAATCTTCGCGACGAATTTTAAAGGCGTGATAGATGAGCAGAAGTTGCGCGGCTTGGGCAAAAACTGGATCATCGTAAATAAAAATATCGAGAACAAAAACGGCCATGAGCTTTGGCAAAAGGTGCAGAGCGAGGACTACGCGGCGCTAGGGCGCGATTTTGAGGCGCTAAAAGAGGCGTTTGAGATGGACTTTTTCAAGCTCATAAGCGAAAGCGAAGTGGAGCTGTTTTATGAAAAATGCCGCTTCAAAAAGCCTTTTGTGGAGCTTAAAAGCGCTCATGCGGCCAATATGCTAGCACTTCTTGCCATGATCTTTAAGCAAAACACGGACGCGAAATCGCATAAAATTTTGACGCTATATCTGGCGCAATTTATCATTCCTAGCTTTTCCGCGCTTGCTACGCACGTGCAGATAAACGCCAAAAGCAGCTACTACAAGGCGCTCGGGTGGTTTTTGGCGGATTTTTGCCGCGTGATGAAAGAGACGCTAGGGCTTAGAATTTAAAATTTAGAACGCACGTTCGGCGTTTTTGCATGTTCGGCACAGAAAAGCGCTATGTAGAAACTAGGGTTTGGAGCTCGCTTTCGGAATTTCTTGCGCTGTAGTCGGTGCAGCCCCTGTGGACGCGATAAGCTAAGCGAGACGGGTAAATTTTATCTGCGCGGATGCAAAGTAGCTGCCTTGCTGTTTTGTACGTCGGCATTTGTCATATCGCGCGTCGTTTTGAATTCTGCGTGGCATTCAGTATTTTGCGCATGTGCCGTTCGACGTTTGTTTTGCGCGCACTGCGAGTTTTTCTAGGCGTCCGGTGCTCTCATTTTGCGCCGCCTGCATTAGGATGCTGCGTGCTTTGTCCGCGTCGCGTCGTTTTGCGCTTTGGCGTTTTGCGTGTCGCTTTGTATGTCGTCTGGCATAGTCATTTGGAATTTTACGTGAGGCGCCTTGCGTCCCATCTGCCGTCGTCGCTTGAAATTTCATGCGAGGTGGTCTGTCCATCGTTTGACGCTATCGCTAGGATTCGCGTCTTACGTGTTTCGCGCGTGCGATCGAGCGTTCGAAAACTAAGTTTGGCGCCTAGCACTTGCGCCGCTTTGCGTCTTTTGCCGAGCATGCGTCACGCAGCGTCCGATGCGCGCCGTTAAATTTTAAAATTTAAAACAAAGGAAAAATTTGAATTACTGGAACGAAATTTACGCTCACTTCGATCCCGTGGCGTTCAGCGCGTTTGGCATAAACGTGCACTGGTACGGCATTATGTATGTTTTGGCGCTACTTACGGCGCTATTTATGGCAAAGTATTTTGTAAAAAAAGACGGCCTTGGCTTTAGCGATAAGATGCTCGATCGCTACTTTATCTGGGTCGAGGTTGGCGTCATTTTGGGCGCGCGGCTTGGATACATCGCGATCTATTCGGGCGAGGCGGCGTGGTATTTCAGCCATCCGTGGCAAATTTTCAACCCCTTTCATAACGGCGAGTTCGTGGGCATTCGCGGTATGAGCTATCACGGCGCGGTCGTCGGATTCGTGATCGCGACGGTTTGGTTTTGCAAAAAATTTAAAACCGATATGTGGGCGCTGCTCGATCTCGTGGCACTTAGCGTGCCGCTTGGGTATTTTTTCGGGCGCGTGGGGAATTTTTTAAATCAAGAGCTTTTCGGGCGCGAAACAACCGAGCCGTGGGGGATCTTAGTGGGCGGCACGTTGCGTCACCCAAGCCAGCTTTATGAGGCAGTTTTGGAAGGACTGGTAATTTTCGTGATTTTGTTTTTCTATCGTAAATTTAAGAAATTTAACGGTGAGCTGATATGTTTGTACGCGATGCTATACACGGCGTTTAGATTTTTCGTGGAATTTTTTAGGCAGCCGGACGATGGGCTTGGCTTTGTATTTTTAAATTTATCGATGGGGCAAATTTTATCTTTAGTAATGTTTTTGATAGCAGTTTTCTTAAAGCAGTCTTTGAAGAAAAAACTAATTTGCAGAAATTAAATTAATATAAAGTTAAAAAGTAATATAATCTCTTTACAAAAATGTAAATTTTCGTTTAGCGGGGATTTATAATCATCTTTTTTAAGGAGAACCTATGCTAGGTCGCATTGAAGGCTTTATGGGCAGATCCATAGACGGCAAAAAGAGCCGCATTATGGCTTTGCAAGATGTGGCGCAAAGCATCAGCGGGCTGATTTTGGCCTGTTTTATGCTGTGTCATATGATATTTACCGGCACGATTCTGATCGGTAAGGGCGCGTTTGAGGGCGTCGTACATTTTGCCGAACCGGGTGGAATTTATTTCGTCACAAACATCGTCGCTTTCGTGATTTTCGTGATTTTCGTGATTCACGCATTTTTGGCGATGAGAAAATTTCCGGCTAACTACGCCGCTTACAGAGCGTTTAAAGCGCACAAAATGCGAATGAAGCATTGCGACACGACGCTTTGGTGGTTTCAGTTTTGGACGGGATTTTTCCTATTTTTCTTTGCGGCGGCTCATATTTTAATGATCGTATTCGGTCCGAAAATTACTGCAGATCTTGCTATCGCTCGCTTCGGACAGCTTCATCTATTTTATTTCGTTTTATTGATTTTCGTAGTAACTCACGCTAGTATTGGAATTTATAGGCTTTATATGAAATGGATCAGCATAGACGGCACGAAGGCGGAAATTCAAAGGAAAAGAGCCCTCATCAAAAAGACGGTTTTCATCGTTTGGGGTGCATTTTTCTTGCTTTCGATAATCGCCGATTTCAAATGGTTAAGTTTAGAATAGGGAGCTTAGGATGAATGTAATATATTGCGATTCTTTAGTTATTGGCGGCGGTTTGGCGGGCTTAAGAGCTGCGATCGCTACCGGAGAGAAGGGGCTTAGCACCATCGTTTTGAGCCTGATCCCTGTTAAGCGCTCGCACTCTGCGGCAGCTCAAGGCGGCATGCAGGCATCGCTTGGAAATTCCAAGATGAGCGAGGGCGACAACGAGGACGTGCACTTTGCCGATACCGTAAAAGGAAGCGACTGGGGCTGCGATCAGGATGTCGCTAGGATGTTTGCACAAACGGCGCCTAAGGCTATTCGCGAGCTTGCAGGCTGGGGCGTTCCTTGGACTAGGATTACTAGAGGCGAGCGAAGCGCTATTATCAATGCTCAAAAAACCACGATC
>NZ_CALIJF010000010.1 GCF_938018035.1 uncultured Campylobacter sp.
TTCCTGAATGTCATTTCTTCTCCTTTTAGAAAAAATAAAAAAATCTGATTAGAATTTCCCCGATTTAGGGGATTGAAACGGAATTCTCTCCTCAAAGCCCAAAAAACCATTTACAATAGATTTGATTAGAATTTCCCCGATTTAGGGGATTGAAACTTCACTAGCACCTACTTCAATCTCTTCTTGAAGCCCTAATTTGATTAGAATTTCCCCGATTTAGGGGATTGAAACGAACGAGTATTCGCCGCTAAACAAATACCCGCCATTGCACATTTGATTAGAATTTCCCCGATTTAGGGGATTGAAACATCCATAACACCTTTCTTTTGCGCCTCGAGTTCTGATTTGATTAGAATTTCCCCGATTTAGGGGATTGAAACACGCATCTTATCGTTATTAGAGTGCCATTTGTCCCAATCTGATTAGAATTTCCCCGATTTAGGGGATTGAAACGGTAAAGTCGCTTTTTTCATTTTATACTCCTTGATAAATTTGATTAGAATTTCCCAGATTTAGGGGATTGAAACCAACAAAACCCCTCTAATTTCAAATTTTTTATTCTCTTATTTGATTAGAATTTCCCCGATTTAGGGGATTGAAACTTGCATTTTAGCTGCATAAGAATAGAGCTTTTCGCGGTCAATTTGATTAGAATTTCCCCGATTTAGGGGATTGAAACTGTTATTAGATGCTAAATCAAGCAGATTTTTCATTGTATTTGATTAGAATTTCCCCGATTTAGGGGATTGAAACCTCTCAGCTATTTAAAAATATTGAAGCTCACGCTTTTGGGGATCTGATTAGAATTTCCCCGATTTAGGGGATTGAAACATCCCAAATCTCAGTATCTTCGTCATACCAAGATCTGATTAGAATTTCCCCGATTTAGGGGATTGAAACATAGTCGTCGTTACTTACGGAGCTTGATACGTTGTTATATCTGATTAGAATTTCCCCGATTTAGGGGATTGAAACGTTTGATAGAACTTTTAGATTATAATCATTTCCTTGAATATCTGATTAGAATTTCCCCGATTTAGGGGATTGAAACATTTATTTACTACAATAAAGAATTCTGGGTGCATAATGCTATTTATCTGATTAGAATTTCCCCGATTTAGGGGATTGAAACTTCATATACGAATTTTTGAGCTTTTGTTTTAACATAGACATCTGATTAGAATTTCCCCGATTTAGGGGATTGAAACATCATTCTTCGAATGTTTCTTACGTCCTAAGATACGGTCTATCTGATTAGAATTTCCCCGATTTAGGGGATTGAAACACCGAAGCCAAAACGTTATCAATGTGAGCAATTACGCCATCTGATTAGAATTTCCCCGATTTAGGGGATTGAAACTTAGCAATCTTAACGTTTAGCGTTTCCTCATTTTTTGGGATCTGATTAGAATTTCCCCGATTTAGGGGATTGAAACCTTTATCCCCTACTTCAATTAAAAGTAGAGGTAATCTGATTAGAATTTCCCCGATTTAGGGGATTGAAACGCAGTTATTAAAAGGAATTTTTTATTTCCGTTAGGGATTTTATCTGATTAGAATTTCCCCGATTTAGGGGATTGAAACAATGTTAAGTTTATCGGTCATTTCTTGATCTAACTTATTTGATCTGATTAGAATTTCCCCGATTTAGGGGATTGAAACTTCTATCACGTATAAAATATTACCTTTTCGATCTCTAAATCTGATTAGAATTTCCCCGATCTAGGGGATTGGGGCAAATGAGTTTTGCCTCGTATGATGCTGTGTGATCACGCTGATTTGATTAAATTTCAAGATATAAACTAAAATTTAATGTATTTTTTAAAAGCACTCCGTAAATTGACAGAATTTGACAACTAAACTCCCTATAATCACGCCCAAAGTTGATATGGCGGGTTTGAATTCTATGAATAATTTTATTATTTTTCGAAAAAGAATTTTAAAACAAAGGAGAAAGTATGAAAATTTTGTTTAAAGTGTTTTTGATTGGTTTGATCGGAGTTGTATTTTCCGGTTGTTTTATAGTAATGCCGCCCGATAAAGAAACGGTAATGGCTCAGCAGCTAGATGTTTGGTGTATCCTTAGAGAGAATAAGGATAAGGAAAGATATGAGGAATCTATACGTAAAGCAAAGTCGTTCCTTGATAAAGATAAGTATGGAGATAGAGTTCAAATAGCTCCAAGAGGAGAGTATAGCGTTTCGCTATTAGATAGAGCTTTTAGTGGTGACAATCACCCGGGACTATACTGGCGTGAATATGGTTTGGTGTATAAGCCGATAACTTGCGATAGGGAAAATAAAAAGCTTAACATGGTTGTAGAAATCACACCTCATAAAGTTAAAGCCCAGAATGAGAAAGATGGAAAAAACGAAGATACTTATACCTTTATTAACTTTTTAAAAGAGCGAACGGCTCAATTGCTTTATTCCTCTAAGGAGATCGGCGAGCTAATGGAGCTTGGTTCATCACTCGATTTAATTTTTATCGATTATGAAACAAGAAAAGAGATCGATAAAAGTACTTATGATTTTGCGGGTTACAAAGCGTATAATGAAAAGTAGGTATAAGTATAAGTTTAACTACCTGACAATTGATTATCGAGTATTCGCCGCGAGAGTTAAATAAGATAGCTAATTTTTGCTTTGCTTCAATTGGAAGACGATGCGACAGATAGTAGAATAACCGGCTTTTCAAATTGCCCGATTGTTTATAAATTTAAAGGAAGGAAAATGTTATGAGAACACTGTTTTTAGTATTAATTGCTATATTTTTAATAGGGTGTGTAGAACCGGACCCGGAAAGCTACTATGGAAGGGTTAATAGAAAAGATGAGTTTACGACCAACTTCCAAAGTAGAAGGCTAGCCAATGAGCTAATCGTCTTATTTGATATGGGCGAAAAATCTCAATATGGAAACGATTACTTTGATAACGCGCTTAAAATAGCCGATTATGAAAACGATGTAAAGCTTTCGGAAGTTAAAAGCTTTTTAGCTTCAAAAGGAGCTGCGCCGTTACGCGTTTATGAACGTGCGGTTAAAAGCAGCGGCAAGAATAAGTTTAAGAGATATTCGGGCAGGCTAAACGCCGAAGTTGTTGCTCTAGTTCCTTTCGACACTCAGTTTCGAAAAGCGCAAAAGAATTGCTTTGATGGTACTTCCCTATGCTTATTTGATGAATTTCCGTTACTTACCGAAACGGACGTGGAAGGAGATATGGCTTCAATGATGATAAATTTTGTTGAAGTAAAATCGGCTTTCAATAACTATCAAGATGGCTTTACGCCGGTAAAGATTACCATCCATACCGCAACTTATACCGGTGCGAAACTCAATACTATCTTAAGTAAAATTCCGAAAAAAGCATTTGAACATAATGAGTTAAACTAAATAAGAGAGTCGGATGAATGAGGTAGAATGGATCAATAAATACGGCTTTTGCTAGGAATGGTTTTAGGTAGCGAGGAATTCGGTTAGAATTTCCCCGATCTAGGGGATTAAAACTAAAAAGCTCTAAATTTAATCTCTCTCATCGATTATATTTGATTAGAATCTCCCCGATCTAGGGGTTTGGTTTCTCTTGACATCTAAAATTTTCAATCTATTCTCCTGGTTTAATTAAAATTTCCCCCTCATTTTTTAAATTCCCTTTTTGATTGACAGAATTTGACACTACGACTCACTATAATTGCGTTCAAAGTCGGAGGTAAAACGCCGACGAGATCAATTAAAGGGGTTGTAATGAAAAAGATTGTGTTGTCGCTAGCAGCGGTTGGAGTTATGAGTGGCGCTTTAGCGCAAGAGGTGCCGAATTTAGCCAATATTGCACCGAGCAATTACGGCTCGTACGTCCCTACGCTTGATTTTTACGTCAAAGGCAAGGACATAACGGACAGTGTGTCTTTTGCGGTAGGACTAGACAATAAATTCGGTCTAGCTCGAGGTGTCGCTTCGGCTAGCTCGTTTTGCGTAATTTTTCAAAAAATAATTTAAGTTTAGTTGCGATAAAATTTCAAAAATATAACGCGAAGGAGGCAAGATGGCTAAATACCTATACGGTGCAAGTATCCAGGGTATACAAGAGTATATTTACGCCACGAACAAGTTGCAAGAGATCATCGGTGCCAGCGAAATAATAGACTCGCTCGGACAAAAATTTAATGACAAGCAAGAGAGCGAGGGCGCGATATTTGGCGTCTTTGACGAACTAAGGGCGAACGGCTTAGTAGAGCAAATTTTGCTTAATGCCGCGGGAAATTTTAGAGCGATCGTAGATGGCGAGGAAAATTTAAAAAAGATCGTCAGGGATCTGCCTAAAAAGATAATGCAAAATGCTTACGGCATTACCATCTCTCAGGCTACCGCTCCTTATAATGGCGGCGACTACGAAAAAGCCTCGAAAGAGCTCGAACGAAAGCTAAAAATTCAGCGCAACCGCCCGAGCTTGCCGCTTGATATGAGTATAAATTTTATGGCTCTTGCGCCTAAGACGGCGCGACCTATCGTAAAATTTGATGACGATGATGCATTAGATATTTCGTCGGTTCAAAAGAGAGAGGCACACGGGAGATGGTTTAAGAGCCACCCGGGAGCTAAAGAATTAAAAGAATTTAGCCAAATTTCAAATAAGAAAAATAAACTAGCCGTTATCCACGCAGACGGCAACGGGCTTGGTGTATTAGTTAAAAATTTGATTGGAGTCGTAAAAAAGAGCGATGATACTGGAGCTATAGCTAGATTTTCGCAGGCGCTTGATAAAGCGACAAAAGATGCATTTGCCAATGCCAAAGTAAAAACAAAAGTCGCTCTTGGCAAAGATGATCTAAAGATAAAAGCGCTAATTTTAAGCGGCGACGATATGACGGCGGTTTGCGATGCGGATATAGCGTTAGAATTTACTAAAAATTTTATCGAGGAATTTGAAAAGGAAACGGACAAGAAAAAGCCCGATATAAAGGAAAAGCTCACGATGTGCGCGGGGATTGCTTATTGTAACGAAAAATTCCCGTTTCATTATGCGGCAGCTCTAGCCGAGGAGCTTTGCGGCGCGGCAAAAAAGCACAGTAAGGATCGCTACGTAAACGATGCCGAAAAGGACATAGCGCCAAGCTGCTTAATGTTTCATAACGTCCAAAGCTCAAATTTCCAAAGCTGGGATAAATTTATAAAAGATGAACTGACGATCGGGGGCGAAAAAGAAGGGCGCGCGACCGATGGCAAAAACGCTAGCGAAATCAGATGTGATTTCGGACCTTATTATTTAGGCGATACTACCAAATCAAAAAACGAGCCAAAGGTAGAAAATTTTATAAATTTAGCCAAAATGTATCGCGGCGAAAAAAGCCCCAAGGGCAAACTGCGAGAGTGGATAAAGGAGCTTGGCATAAACGATAGATTAGCCAAAGTTATGCTAGATAGAATAAATGAGATGTTAGAAAATAGGGGCGAATTTGATAAGGCCCTGAAGGCTCTTTACAGCGAGTTATCGTGCGGAAATTTGATTTTAGAAAAGGACGGGGCGCAAAAAACGCCGATTTACGACGTATTGCAAATTCTCTCCGTTACTTTGGGTGCGGAAGATAAAAAAGCGGAGGGCAAAAATGACGATAAATTACGAGCTTAAATTTTTCGACTACTGGCACGTTAGTAGCGGCCTTAGCGGTGGAGCGGCGCTTGATAGCTATGTAGTAAAAAACTCCGCAAGCCTTCCGTATGTACCCGGTAAAACGATAAAGGGGCTTGTGCGCGAGGCGGCAGAGCTGTTTTGGGATCAAGGCGATATAAGCGAGTGCTTCGGCTCACGAGGCAGTAAAAATAAGCGAAATAGCGGTGATGAGCAAAACGATAACGACGATACTACGCAGGCAAAGTGCTATTTTAGCAGCGCAACTATAGATGAAAAAATCGCTGCCGAAATTACGTCAAATAACTTGCAGCGCAATCTTTTTGAAATCATTTCGGCTACCAAAATCGACGACAACGGCATTGCGGCAGATAATTCGCTAAGAGATATAGAAGTCGTTTTGCCTATAAGCTTAAAAGGTGAGATCCAAAATGTAAGCGGTGAAATCGCCCAAAATTTAAAACGCGCGCTAGAGATGATAAAGCGGATAGGGCTAAACCGCAACCGAGGCCTCGGCAGATGCGAATTTAAAGTTAAGGAGCTACGATGAGAGAGCTTAGATTTGAGATAACTTTTAAAAGCCCCATTATTTTGCAGGCAAGTTCTAACACACAGGGCAAGATGAGCTCGCTTGATTTTATCCCGGGAAGTGCATTTTTGGGTATGGTGGCTAGCAGATATAGCGGCTTTGGCGATCCTTTTAAAATTTTTCATAGCGGAGCAGTGAAATTTTGCGATGCTGCGCCGATTAAGGACGGTAAAGAATTTTTTAAAATTCCGCTTTCCTATTTTCACGAAAAGCTTGACGATAGCAAAATTTATAACCACCATCTGTTATGCAAATATAAAGATGAGGAGCGGAACAAATTTAACGATTTTACCCAGCTAAAACAGATGCGAAGCGGCTACATAAATGATGAAAAAAAGCAGCTTAGCCTGGATCGAGATTTTTCTCAAAAAAGCGCCTACGATAAAGAGAAAAGACGCTCTATGGATAGTCAGATGTATGGCTACGAGGCGTTTAGAGCCGGAATGAAATGGCGATTTAGCGTTAAATTTGACGCTAACGTGAGCGAAGACGACATCAGTCGTGCAAAAGAAACGCTAGAGCGCTCAACTAGGCTCGGCAAATCAAAGAGCGCCGAGTATGGGGCGGTAGAGATTAAATTTATAGGCGAAAATACAGACAAAATCCAAAGCTTTACGCCGCTCGAGGGATATACTTTTATTTACGCCAAATCCCGCCTTGCGCTTATTGACGAAAACGGCAATCCAAGCTACGACGTAAAATATATTTTGCCGAATTTAAATGAAAATAATGTCGATTACGCCAAGACACAGATTAGAATTTCAAATTTCACCCCTTATAACGGCGCTCGTAGTACGAAAGACTACGAGCGAGCCTGCATAAATAAAGGTAGCGTAATTGCTTTGAAAAATTTAAGTGCCGAGCAGATAGTCGCGCTAAAAAACGGCGTCGGATCGTATTTGAGCGAGGGTTTTGGCGAAGTGCTGATAAATCCGTGGTTTTTAGACGGCGGCAATGTAAAGGATAATCCGATAGAATTCCAAAAAGAAGCGGAGACTGAGCGCTCAACCGGAAAAATACCGACACAAAGTGATTTGGCTAAATTTTTAAAACAAAAACAGACTACGAAAGACCAAACTCTTGAAATAGCCGAGGGGGTGGCTGATTTTATAGAAAGCCATAAAGATAAATTTAGCAAAATTTCAAAATCACAATGGGGCGCAATAAGGTCGATATGCAGAGATGTTGCTACTAATGATAGCGTACTTGACGACAAAGAGGCTAAAATCAGCAATCAAACCACCGAGGAAAAAGACGAAAATATAGCAGATCAAGTATCTAAATTTATACGTAATGGCGTTAGAAAAGCAAACTGGGATTGCGAAAAAGAAACTGGCAATGGTCATGTGCTTTTAAAAGCGATTAAAGAGAGCAAAAATAAGCTTAAATTTACGCTGCTCTTATCAATGCAAATGCCAAAAATCACAGGAGAAAAGCAATGAAAAGATTTTTAGCGCACGTCATCATAGAAGCCAAAACTCCGTTAAAAGTCGGCGGCGGCAAAAATGATCTATTTTTGGATGCACCGGTGCAAAGAGATTGGAACGGCTTGCCGATGATCTTAGGCACTTCGGTTGCAGGGATTTTGCGCAGGGCGTTTGAAGATAATGCCGGCAAGGATGCCGCGAATAAAATTTTTGGAACCAAGCGCGAGGAAAAGGGTCGGGGCGGAAATGGAAAGGAAAGTAAAGACGAAAATAAAAAAGAAGACGAAGATTTACTCGGCTCAAGACTAATTATCTCAAACGCTCTGTTGCTCGTCGATAAGAATAACAAGGTTTGCGAAGAGTTGCTTTTAGAAAAGAGCGAATTTTTGCGTTATTTTGATATTTTGCCGATTAGAGATCATGTAGCCATAGGCGCGAATGGCGCAGCGAAAGATGCAGGCAAATTTGACGAAGAAGTTGTATTTAAGGGTACTAGATTTAAATTCTCACTTGAGTTTGACGGAAGCAAAGAGGAGTTCGGGGGAATTTTAAATCTGCTTTGTGATCCTACGCTAAGACTTGGCGGCGGAAGCTCGAAAGGCTTTGGCTCGCTTGGAATTTTAGAGATAAAATGGGGTGAGTTTGAGCTGGACAGATACTCGAGCAGTTTAAATTTTAGCTCCGATGGGTTTGCGAAATTTACACCCGAGAGTGTAACGGACGGTAATTTGAAAAGACAAAAATTTATCAGATACGAACTTAAAATTTCACCCGATGATTTCTTTATGTTTGGAAGCGGATTCGGCGATAAGGACGCGGATCAAACGTCCGTGCTTGAGAGCGTGATCGACTATAAAAATGAACGCCTTAGCAAGCGTAAAATTTTAATTCCGGCAAGCTCGGTAAAAGGCGCATTATCACACCGAACGGCGTTTCATTTTAATAAAATTAATAAACAGTTCGGCAAAAAGGCCAAGGTCGGCAGTGAAAACGAAGCCGTAAGAGAAATTTTCGGCTACGAAAAGAATAAAAACGATAAAGGCGCCAAAGGCAAAATTTTAATCAGCGATTGCTTTTTGGATTACGACGAAGTAAAAGATACGAAGGTTTTCGAACACGTCAGCATCGACCGCTTCACGGGTGGAGCGATCGATAGCGCTTTGTTTCAAGAAAAAGCGGTCGCAAAAAGAGATGAATTTATAATAGAAATTTTGCTTAGAAACGATGCACGCGACGATGCGGAAAAGAGGGCTTTTAAGAATGTATTAGAGGCTTTTGAAACGGCTTTAGATGACGTAGTTCAGGGGCGTTTGCCGCTTGGTGGAGCAACCACAAAAGGGTATGGATTTTTTAAAGGCAGGGTCTTAAAATACAACGAAGGACGGATAGAAAATGAAAAAGAATAGAGATGAAATTTTAAAATACGTGAATGAAAATTTAAAAGGCTACGAGGGCTATATCCAGCTAATGGGTGAAAAAATCGACGAGAAGCACCTATTTTTAGCGGGCGAGCGAACTCCTGGTCTAGGCGAAGACGAGCTAATTTACGAGGCGCGTTTTTTTGATGAGAAGTCCAAAAAGAGCGTTTCTATCCGCCAGATAAACGACGCCTGGTTTGTCGATGAGACGGAGTTGGGGGGCGCAAATTTAGATCCGAAGAAAAACCCCGACATAAAAGAATTTCACTCTAAATTTAAACCCGAGTTTTCTGCCAAATTCAAAGAAGTCAAAATAAAAATGGCTCAAATTTGGCAAGATGAAAAAGACGAGTTTTGTGAAGTACCTCAAGACAGTGGAACTCTTGAGGGTTTGCCAGTATTGAAACTTCAAAAGATAGTATTTGCAGGCTTTGTAAAAGATGAAAAGGATAAAAAATGATAACTGCTCCATATAATTTTGTACCGCTAAACGATAAAATTTTCTACCCGCCTTGGGCTAGTGAGAACATTCTTAAAAATATCCATGACGTGCCGTTTGAAGACGGCGAAAGCGGCGTAATCGAGCTAGAGGTAACCGCCAAAAGCCCTATTTTTATAAAGGATGGCAAAAATCCGAGCGAGTTTTGCCATTCCATAAACGAAAATGGAGGCAAAGAGTATTATATCCCCGCAACTAGCATCAAGGGCATGATAAGAAACGTGCTTGAGATAATGAGTTTTGGTAAAATTCGCATAGATGAAAGTAAGCATAAAAAGTATCTTAGCGTCAGGGACATGACGTATAAGAAAAACTCAGCTAATGACATGACAAAATTAGTCGGAAAAGCCGATAACTGTGGATTTTTAATTAAAAACGGCGATAGCTATATAATAGAGAAATGCGCAGATATTAGAACAATATGTCTGCTCAAAAATACGAACTACGAAGAAATAGGAAAGCTCGAAACAGCCAAGGAAAAATATAAAAAATTTGGCTTGTTAAAAGAGATAAATTTTACTCCTTATGATGAAAAATCAAAAACTAAAACGGGACAAGAAATAACAATTAAACGAGCTAAATTTGATAAGCAAGGACGGAAAGGCATCTTAGTTTTTACGGGTAATATAGATAAGAAAAGACATGAATTCGTCTTTGCCAAAGACGGCAAGAAAATTCAGTTAGATAAAAATGTCTTTGAAGACTTTAAAAAGGTTTATTTTGATAATGAAGACTCGATAGATGGGCAATATTGGAAAGAACAGTTTAATAAAGGCATGCCAGTGCCTATTTTTTATATGGGAAATGATATTAAAATAACGGCTATCGGATTAACGCAACTTTTTAAACTGGCTTACAAAAAAACGATTTTCGAAGCAGCAAAGCAAGTAGGCGACGAAACAAAATTTGACTTAGCCGAAACAATTTTCGGAACCGTTAGAGGCGATAAAGCCCTAAAAGGACGAGTGCATTTTTCGCATTTTAAATCGAGTTTTGAGCGATTTGAGGCTCCGAAGGAAGGGGTATTCGGTACGCCAAATCCTAGCTATTATCCAAACTACCTGGAGCAGCAACCAAATGGTTTGTATATAACGCTTATGAGCAAGGATGCCAAAATAAGGGGGTATAAGCGATATCCGCTGCATTCTGGCGCGGAGCAATTAAGTGTCGGAAATGATAACGAAAAGATGAAAGTTAAATTTAAACCGCTTTCTGCAAATAGCGTTTTTAAGGGCAAGATCGTATTTCATAATCTTAAAAAGGTCGAAATCGGAGCGCTGATAAGTGCGATAACTTTTCACGGCAGAAGTAATAAATTTATGCATAATATCGGCTTTGCTAAGCCTTACGGTTACGGAAAAATAGATATAGAGCTTGCACTACAAGGATTAAAATATAGTCAAGACGAATATCTAAAGGAATTTGAAAAACAAATGAATGAGTTTGTACCGAATTGGCTTAATACTGAGCAGCTAACAGAACTTCATAAAATGGCAAGCGTGGGTTATAAGGATTCAAGACTATTGCGGTATCAGCAGCTAGAGAATGAGAAATCCGAATACTTTAAAGGAAAAAATAACCATCAAGAAAAGAATGAATTCTCGGGAGCCAAAAGCTACAATGAGCGTTTAAGCCCGTACTCCGGTATGGTTGTGTATTCAAAGCCGCAAAAGCCACTACAAAGTCCTAATGGACGAAATCACAATAATGGCAGAGACAATCGAGGATGTAAAAAATGACGCATTACGAAAAAAGAAATTTTCAAAAAATAGTCGTTTCGCTTTTGGGAAGCTCTCTTTTAGGGTATAAGGCGTTTTTTATCATCGCGGGAGTATTGCTGTTTTTCGCTTGGTTGCCAGATGGAATGTCGTCGCTACTAGATAAAATTTTCGGCGGCGAAATTTTAAAATGGAGCGCCAAAGACGGCACTATGGCGGTTCAAATTTTAGGCTCTATAGCGATTTTTGGGATCATCAAACGAATAATTCCCAAAGACGTCCCTAATGTCGATATATGTATAAATGATAGACCCAAAAGAGCTAAAGTTCTGGTACTATTTTTAAGCGAAAATAATGGCGGAATAGAAGAAATTTTGAAATTTAAAACTATCGATGAGTATGGAAGAAATAATTACAGAATGCCGCTTACGGCGATAGATTATCATAAAGACAAGCTTGAAAAGATAATAATCGCTTGTTCTGAAAAATCTCACGGAGATAGAGAGAAATTTTTAAAATGCATACAAAATCTCTTTGGCAAGGAGCTTGTGGATATAGCGAATGTACGATATATAAAGAATTTCGAAGACGCAAAAAGCGTCTATAAATTTTTAGAAAGCGTATATAGACAGCTTAAGCAAGAGGGCTTTATGGAGGACGACATTGTATTTGATGTCACGGGAGGGCAAAAGGCGATAAGTATAGCCGGAGCGATGTTTGCGATACCCAACGACAGGCATTTGCAGTACGTCTCCACTAGCGATTATACTGTCAAGCACTATGATTTAACATATATGCAAAATGAGGAGTAAAATATGAAAATTATAACGATTTTAGGCTTAATTTCAAAAAATGAAGAAATCGGAATTCCTATTTATAGATATGACGATAAGCTTAAAGGCTCATTTTCTTTAAAAAGAGAACGATATATAAATATGTTTTCGCTCTTAATAGATAATTTTGGAGCTCAAGATATTGTTCCTATTTTTACGCAATTGGCTAAAAAAATTCAAATCGGTGTTTTGAAAGAAGAGTTTCAAAATGAGTATAATGAAATCTTTAACGATAGAAATTTTATTGACGGTGAGAAGGACTTCTATAAAATTTTACGCATCATAAACGATGCTACTAGCGATGATGACAAATATATAATTGATCTGACCCATGGTTTTAGGCATATACCTATATTAGCGACTATATCATTAATATCAAAAAGCCTAAGCAATACAGAAAAAATCAAACATATATTTTTTGCGAAAGAGATAGAACCGAAAAAGGAGTATGAAATAATTGACCTAAAGGAATATCTAGAGCTTGCAAATATGTCGTATGTACTAGAAACTTTTAATCATAATTACACGGTTTCATTGGTTTCTAAATTTAAAAATAAGAATTTTTGCAACCTTGTAAGTCGGTTATCAACCATCTCTAATCATATACTATCGAATTCGCTAAAAGCTCTTAATAAAGATGTTGATAAAATTCTAAGCGATATAGATTTTATTTTAAAGAATGAGCAAATAGAAACTTTTAAAGGCAGTCTTGAAGATATACAACGACACATAAGGGAGCTTCAAGAAATAGGTAAAGAAAAAGATTCCATAAAATTTTATAGAATGTCTAGAATTCTAAACTCCAAAGGTTATTTATTAAATGCTATAACTTTGCTATTTGAGGCCATAGGATATTACTGCGCGGAAAGCTTTGAGTGCTTTGGCGACGATATAAAAGCGCATATAAATAACTTTAAAAACAGTAGAAAATTTAATGCTTATGATTTGACACATGAGTCTAGGACTATTGTAAAAAAAATGGGATTGAGGAATGGAGCCTATTTAACAAGCATTGCAGTGCATGATAATATACAAAAGAAGTTAGAAAGTATAAAAACTCTTGGCGCCTTTAGGGATTTTATAAAAGATGCCGAAAAATTAAGAAATAATCTAGCTCATGGTAATGCCAACGAAAGGATAGAAGACTCAAAGCAAGAGTTATCAAGATTATTAGATAAATATAATTCATTTTGTATACAGCAAAATATATTGGGAAATAAAATATGAAAACCCTCTTTACGCTAATAAACCACACCTTGACGTCGGAGCAAGAAGAAGACGCGAGGAAGAATTTAA
>NZ_CALIJF010000011.1 GCF_938018035.1 uncultured Campylobacter sp.
ATTTAACGGATAATTTTACAAAAATACTTCGCTGCGGCGCACAAACAGTGCGCCTCGCGAGTATTTCACAAAATCATCCAACCTACGCCTGCTTTATCTTGAACTGCTTTTCGCTACTATAAAATTCTTGATAAAATTTCACTGCTTCGTAAATTTTAATGCTTCATAAAATTTAATGCTTTCTCCGTCGTAATTTAACGTTTCGTCCGCCGCGCTAAATTTTAATCCGCCTTTTATTTTTAAATTTAAAACCTGCTAGACGATGAATAAATATAAAATTTTAATTAAATCTAATGAAATTTAAGGTGCATGAATTCTAAATTTCGATAAAATGCCATTTAAAAATATCCTAAATTTCAGGAGGACATTATGGTTGATTTGGCTCAAATTTCGGCTAGACTTGATGCCGTTGAGCGTTTGCCGCGAATAAAAACGGAGGAAAGCATACAAGAAAGGCTTAAAAGCAAGGGTTTTTCGCGCCGCGATTTTATGAAATGGAGCGGAGCGATGACCGCGATGCTAGGGCTTCCGGCCGCATTTGCGCCGAGCGTGGCGCGAGCGGCGGAGCTTGCAGATCGCCTGCCCGTGATCTGGCTTCATATGGCGGAGTGTACAGGCTGTAGCGAGAGCTTGCTACGCACCGAGACGCCTAGCATCGACAGCCTCATATTCGATTACATCAGCCTTGAATACCACGAGACGATAATGGCTGCCGCAGGCTGGCAAGCCGAGGAAAATTTAGAGGGCGCTATCGAAAAATACAAGGGGCGCTATATCTTGATGGTAGAGGGCGGAATTCCAAGCGGCGAGAATGAATTTTTCCTAACCGTGGGTCCTGAGGGCAAGAGCGGAGCTCAGCACTGCAAAGATGCTGCCAAAGGCGCTGCGGCGATATTTGCGATCGGCACCTGTTCGAGCTTCGGCGGTATCCAAGCCGCGGCTCCGAATCCGACCGGCGCCGTAGGCTTGGACAAAATCATAAACAAACCCGTCGTCAATATCCCGGGCTGTCCGCCTAGCGAAAAAAATATCGTCGGCAACGTGCTAAATTTCATCCTTTTCGGCACGCTTCCAAGCCTTGACGTTTATAACAGGCCTAAATGGGCTTACGGGCTACGAATACATGATCTATGCGAGCGCCGCGGACATTTTGACGCGGGCGAGTTTGTAGAAAGCTTCGGCGATGCGGGCGCGAAGGACGGATATTGCCTTTATAAAGTAGGCTGCAAGGGCCCTTATACATTTAATAACTGCTCGCGCGAGCGCTTCAACTCCCACACTAGCTGGCCGGTACAGGCGGGTCACGGTTGTATAGGCTGCTCGGAACCTGATTTTTGGGATCATATGGGACCTTTTGAGGAGCCTTTGGCGGATCGCCTTTACGAAAGCGTTTTCGGCGGGCTCGGCGCTGATGCTACCGCAGATAAGATAGGTGTCGGAATTTTAGCGATCACGGGTGTTGCGGTAGCGGCACACGCGGCGATTGCGTCATTTAAGAAAGATAAAGGGGAATAATCATGTCGCAAAGAATCGTAATAGATCCGATAACCAGAATAGAGGGACATTTAAGAATAGAGGTCGTAGTGGATGATGAAAACGTCGTCCGCGAGGCTTATAGTAGCTCGACGTTATGGCGCGGGCTTGAGACTATAGTAAAAAACAGAGATCCGCGCGACGCGGGATTTTTTATGCAAAGAATTTGCGGCGTCTGCACCTTCTCGCATTACAAAGCGGGTATCGTCGCGGTAGAAAACGCCCTCGGCATAACTCCGCCGCTAAATGCCTTGCTAACGCGCACGCTGATGGCTAATGCGCTATTTTTGCACGATCATCCGGTGCATTTTTATCAACTCCACGGGCTTGATTTCGTAGATGTAGTAAGCGCTCTTAGCGCCGATCCTAAAAAGGCGAGCGAGGAGGCGTTTAAATACTGCGATACCCCTTATGCGTGCGGTGCGGATAAACTAAAAAAGGTGCAAGATCGCGTGGGCGCTTTCGTTAAAAAAGGCGCTTTGGGGCCTTTTGCCAACGCCTACTTCGGCCACCCAACATATAAGTTTAGCCCGGAGCAAAATTTGATCGCTCTTTCGCACTATCTTGAGTGTTTGCGCATTCAGCGCACGGCGGCTCAGATGATGGCGATATTCGGTGCGAAACAGCCTCATCCGCAAAGCCTCACCGTAGGCGGCGTAACCTGCGTAATGGATATCCTAAGCCCTGCAAGACTGGGCGAATATATGTCTAAATTTAAAGAGGTCGCAGACTTCGTAAATCGCGCCTACTATCCTGATCTTGTAATGGCTGCGAAGGCTTACGGTAACGAGCCTAGCGTGCTAAATGATATCGGTGTGGCAAATTTATGGACTCATCAAGAATTTCAGCTTTCAAAGAACGAATGGCTATTTCAAAGCGGCATGATTATGAACGGCGATATTAGCAAGGTTTTGGAGCTTGATGAGAACAAGATCACCGAGGAGGCAACGCATGCGTGGTATAAAAACGATGCGCCGCTTCATCCTTACGACGGCGAGCAGGAGCCGAATTATACGGGCCTTCAGGACGGACAGAGCATCGACGCGCACGGCAAAGAAGCACATACGAAGGTACTCGATACCCAGGGCAAATACACCTGGATTAAGGCTCCGCGATACGACGGTAAGCCGCTTCAGGTAGGACCTCTTGCAAATATCGTAGTAAATTACGCCAAGAAAAACGAGCGCGTAGTAAAGGTCGTGGATCAATTCCTAAAAGACGCCGGCTTGCCGCTTGAGGCGGTATTTTCGACGCTTGGACGAACGGCGTGCCGTATGATCGAGGCTAAAGTCGTAGCCGACAACGGACTGATTGCACTAGAAAATTTAATTGCAAATATCAAAAGCGGCGACACTGAAACCTGCGCAAAATATGTAATCGATAACTCCAAAGAGTACAAAGGTCGCTATATCGGTCATGTGCCGCGCGGCGCACTTAGCCACTGGTGCAGGATCGAAAAGGGCGTCATCAAAAACTGGCAGGCGGTCGTACCTTCTACTTGGAACGCCACTCCGAAGGATAAAGACGGCGCTATGGGTGCTTACGAATCCTGCTTGATCGGACTTAAGCTTGCCGATCTTTCTAAACCGCTAGAGATCATCCGCCGCATCCATTCATTCGATCCTTGCATCGCCTGCGCCGTGCACGTAATGGACGCCAAAGGAGCGGAGCTCGGCTGCTATAGGGTAGATCCCAGCAAAGGATAAACGATGAAAAAAAGATTTGCGGAATACGAGTTCTCCATCGGTCTTAGGCTCACGCACTGGCTGCGCGCGCTTTGCATTACGATTTTGGTGATCACCGGATATTACATCGCCTTTGTTTTCACCGCACCCGAGGTAAGTCCAGAGCCGGTGCTTTTCATGCAGGCTAAATTTAGATTCGTGCATCTGATCTTCGGCTTTGCGATGATCGGCGCGGCGATCTTTAAAACTTATCTTTTCTTTTTCGATAAAAAGAGCAGAAAAGAGCTTTTAAGCATCAAGGATTTTTTTAGCCCGCGCGTATGGATAGCTCAGATCAAATACTATATCTTTTTGGGCGAGCACCCGCATCTTCGCGGCGTTTATAACCCGCTACAGTTCATCTCCTATCTGGGCTTTTATCTAGTATTGTTCGTAATCTGCCTAACGGGTATGATATTATATGTGCATGTCTATCACGAGGGGTTAGGCGGCGCGCTATACGGGCTCTTGCGCCCGCTAGAAGCCGCGATGGGCGGCCTAAGCGAGGTGCGAATGATTCACCATCTTTGCATGAATATCATCATAATCTTCGTGCCGATCCACGTCTATATGGCGGTCTTTAACGCCGTCAAGGGCAGGGACGGCGCGATGGATGCGATCGTAAGCGGCTATAAATTTAAAAAGGAAGAGCACGCTTGAGGGTGCTGGTACTGGGTATCGGCAACGTCATCTACGCGGACGAGGGCATAGGCGTGCACTTCGTCCGCGCGCTCGCGCAGAACTATAAATTTTATCCTAAAGCCGCCGCACGAAATTCTATGGCGGGCGAGGATTTCGCGGTGCAGAATTCTACTCAAAATTCCGCCCAAGTCTCTGCGATACAAAATTCTACCTCGCAAAATTCCATAAAGCGCAACTCCTTGCAAAATTTTGCGGATGAAAATTTTATTTCCGAGCAGAATTTCGCAGCAGTAAATTTAGACCGAAATTCTACTTCAGAACATTCCGCAAAGCAGGATTCCGCTTCAAATTCTACTTCGCAAAATTTAGCAATAAATTCCGCAGCGCAAGGCTCTATCAATGCGGACCTCGTTGCCGAAAATCCCGCCGCGCCGAGTCAGAGCACGGATCAGATCCGATTTATCGACGGCGGGACGCTGGCTAGCTTTTTGATGCCTACGATGGCGGAATTTGATGAAATTTTGCTCGTCGATTGCATAGACGCGGAGGGCGCAAAGGGCGGCGAGGTGTATTTTTTCGACTACGACGCGATGCCTAAGCAGATCAGCTGGAGCGGCTCGGCGCACGAGGTCGAAATGCTTCAAACCCTGCAGATGATGGATCTTTGCGGCGATCTGCCTCACGTTAAAATTCTAGCGGTCGTGCCGCGGCGCATCGAGGAGGCGAGCTTCAAGCTAAGCTCCGTGATTTTAGAGTCCTCAAAAACCATGGAAAAAACGGCGCTTAAGTACCTATCGGATCTTGGTTTCGCGCATGAAAAAATCGCCGATCTTAGCGCCCAAGACATCGCGGATCGATTTGCAAAAAGGGGGCGAGATGATAGTAGCATATGAGTTTAACTACCTTAATGAAAACGCGCTGATAGCGCACTTCTTGCTGTTTTATGCTCGCAAAAGCACGCTGGAGTTTTGCCTGAAAAAAGAGGCGAGCTTAATAAGCCTTTTCGTGCGCGGCGGCGAGGATGAAATTTTAAAATTTAGCGACGAGGCGATGCCGCTGATCCCAAACTCCATATTTTTGGCAAAATCCTCCGTGCGCGTGGTGGACGAGGGCGGCGCCGAAGCGAAAACGCTAAAATTTAACGGCGCGTTTGAAGATGCGCAGGCGGGCGATCTAGGTAAATTTTTCGAGGATGAAATTTCAAATGCCCATAGCGCGGCTAAATTTAATAATTTTACCCCGCGAGTGATGAAGGAATACCTCGCTCACGCCGAGCCGTCTCAAAACGAATTCGCAATAATAAGCGGCGCCGGCGTGCTTCATGAGGGAAAATTTGAAGCGGTAAGCAGGGAGAATTTCGCCCGCTTACTGGAGTTTTGCCGCATAAACTTATTTCATGCTCAGCAGGTGCAGATTAAGCGCAGCAGTGCAACTTTCACGCTCAAGGCGGACGTGGATTTTAGCGCCGATTTTTTGATAGCCGCGGGAGTGGGCGCGCTGGATGGGATTTTTGTGAGCGATGAAAAGAGTAAAATCGCGCTCGCAGCCTTTGAAAAGCCGCTCATAAGCCTAAAAACCAATGCGATCTTTAGAAAAAATCACGAGGACGCGCCTAAATTTTTTGACGTAAAGCTTGCGGGCGACATATTTGTGTTTGCGCTGGGGCGCGCTTTGGCAAGCGACGGGATCTATTTTTTAAGCGCAAAATGCGAAAGCGCAGCGCAAAAAGATAAAATTTTTAAAGTCGCGCCGCTGCAAAACGGCTTTTTGATCGTGCAAAACGAGGACTTTTTAAGCGACGCCGCAAGCGCTTATCTGAAAAACTCAAAGGACAAAAACTCCGCTCTTTTTGCGCTTACGTGCCGCGAAAAGGGGCTTTTAGATGATCCTAAAAAACGTGTTTTGCGCTGCTTTTTGGGCGTGGGCGCGGATGATGAGATAGCAATTTATGGCGAAAGCTCTAAAAAAATTCTGCTTAAATTTGATCTGCCGCGCAGTTTTGACGAGCTTAAGGCACAAATTTGCGCCGACGAAACGGGCGCTAAGCTGCTTGAAAATTTTAGCGCCAAATTTAACGTAGACGCCGCGAAAATCGATGAAATTTTAAAAAGCGCAAACGCTGGATTTTACGGTATCTTTAGCGTCGCCGCGCAGCTTATCTGGGGGCGCGATGCGGCATTTTTAACGGCGGCTGCGGAGGATTTTGCGGGCGGCAAAGGAGTGCGGCTTGATTTTTGCACGGACGAGCGCGGCTACGTGCAAGCGGATAAAATTTTGCGCTCGGCGATGAGCTATGCGCTCGCAGGCGCCAATGAAAAGCTGTTTGCGTTCGGATTTTTCGATAGTTTGGGCTATTTTTTAAGCGATCTGGCGGATGAGCGCAGAGGGGACTTTGACGTTCTGATCCTCGGCGGCGCGATGTTTGGCGGGCGCAAATTTGCGGATTTAATGCTTAAGCTTTGCAAAAATTTTGACGCGAGCTTTAGCGACAGCTTCGCACTTCAAGCTCGCTAGATTGGGCATATATGCGAATTTTTGGCAAAATTCCTAAGTCTTATCCGCAAAATAGCGAGTTGCGCGGGCATTGCGGTGCCGATAGCCGCGCCATACGGGCTAAGCTTAGCGCTATAATTTGCGCAAAATTCCAAAAAATCGGCAGACGCGGCGAGCTTGTAGTATCAAATTTTATTAAATTTAGAGCATATTTTGCAGCGCCCGGAACGCTTTGTCCGCCCGCCGCGAGCGCATTTTGCTCGCAAAACAGCTCCCGCGTCGCGCAATTTATGAAAGCATGTGCATGAAAGCGGCTAAATTTGAGGTTTTCGGAGCGGTGCAGGGGGTCGGGTTTCGCCCGTTCGTCTACAAGCTTGCCGTGGATTTGGGGCTGAAAGGCGAGGTTTATAACGATGGCGAGGGCGTTAAAATCATCGTTTGCGCGGACCTTTCCGAGCCGCAAAAAGGCTCGATTGATAAAAATTCCGCCCTTTTAAATTTAAATGAGCCGAATTCTAACGAAATTCAAGCGCAGAAAGTATCGTTATCGGCTGCTCGGTCTTTAAATTCTGCCGAGTCGGATTCTAACAAGGCCGCGAACTCATCACTAAATTTTACGAGCTCAAATTTAAGCCAGAACTCCATTTCGCCGCAAAGCGCACCGAGCTTACCGAATGATTCGGTCGGCTCGCTACGTGATTTAACGAATGATTTAGCAAACCTGCCCGATTTGACGAGCTTGTCGCATGATTTGACGGATGATTTACAAGCCGCAGCGAGCGAGAAATTTTTACCAAACTTATTCGAGACCGATCTAAACGAGCAGGGCTCTATCTCGCCGGCTTTGCCCGAGCAAAACCTCTGCTCGCAGGATTTGCAAGATTCCAAGCGCAATCCGCAAAACGCCGAGCAAGATCTGCGCGAAGAAGAAATTTTAAAAATTTTCGAGCAGCGCCTCCGCAGCGAGGCGCCGCCGCTTTGTCGTATCGATAAAATTATCCGCACCGATCTAAATATACAAGATTTTACGCAGAATTTTACTGATTTTAAGATTACGCAATCCAAGGAGGGACGTAAATTTAACCCGATTTTGCCCGATTTTGCGATCTGTGATCGGTGCAAAAAAGAGTTTTACGACCCGCAAAATCCGCGCTTTCACTATCCTTTTATAAACTGCACGGATTGCGGCCCGCGCCTTAGCATCATCGCCGCGCTGCCGTATGACCGCGCAAATACCACGATGAGGGAGTTTGAGATGTGCGAGTTCTGCCGCGGCGAATACACGGACCCGCTCACGCGCCGCTATCACGCCGAGCCGATCTCCTGCCCGCACTGCGGTCCGCAGCTGTTTTTATGCGGCGCAGGCGGCGAAATTTTATCAAGCGGCGAGGAGGCGATAGCGCGCACGGCGGAGCTTTTGCGGCGTGGGCAGATCGGCGCGATCAAGGGGATGGGCGGCTTTCACATCGTCTGCGATGCGACGAACGAGCGCGCAGTACGCATGCTGCGAACGCTCAAAAAGCGCCCGAGTAAGCCTTTTGCGATCATGTGTCGCGACGCAGCGCAGGCGGGGCGCGCAGCGAACCTAAGCGCGGAGGAAGAGGCGCTGATAGACTGCAACGTCAAGCCGATCGTGATTTTAAAAAAGCGCGAGTTTGTTTGGCGCACAGAGGCGGGCTTTGCGACGGATTTCGGCACGCAAAATTTAAAGGCGCAAAGCAAAAATCCTATATCGCCGAAATTTGCGGGTGAGCAAGAAGAATCGGCGCAAGGGCAGGGCTCTGCGCTACAAAATTTACGCAATTGCGCGGCGCAAAATTTTAGCACGCAAAATATTGGAGTTTGCGCGGAGCAGGGCAGGTTGCAGAGTGCGCAAATTTTTAGCAAAACGGCGCGCCGCAATTTCTCCTGCGATGCGTCGGTTGAGGGCGGCTCGCGGAGCGCAGAAAACGAGCTAGGACGCGCATCGAATGGGTCTGGTTCGCAGTACGCGGCTAAAAATTTGAACTCGCCGCAAGCAGTAAGCGAGGCGCAAGATACGATTAACGAGCTAAAATCGCAATTTGCGGCAAATGGCAGAGAGCTGCGATACGTATCGCCCGATTCTTGGCATGCGGACGAGCAAAATTTGCAACTCTCAATGAAGATATCTGATTTGCGGCCTGCGGCAAGCGAGCCCGTTTCGCGAAGCTCTGCGAATACTTCAAGTTTGCAATATGCCGCGGATAGGACGAACTCGCGACGTGGGGCGTGTGAGCAGGACTTGCAAAATGCTGCAGATAAGGCGGCTTTGCAATGTGCGGTGAGCGAGCTAAGTCCGCAACAGACGATAAATTTGCAAGGTTCATGTTCTGCGCAGGCGTGCATGGCGGACGCGCGCGGCGCCCATTCCGATAGCGAGGGCGATTTCGTGCGTTTGCCCGCAAGCTTTTCGGCGATTTTTAGAGCAGGCGCGATTTTTATCGCTCCAAGCGTGGCGCCGAACCTTAATAAAATCGGCATTTTCCTAGCCAATACCGGCGTGCATCTGCTGCTTTTTGAATACTTTGATCGCCCGATCGTCGCTACTAGCGCCAACATTAGCGGCGAGCCCATTATTTTTAGCAGCGAGGAGTTGCGCGAGAAGCTGGGCGACATCATCTCGTTTTACCTGGACAATAATCGCGAAATTTTAACGCCGAGTGACGATAGTATCGCGTTTTTACAGGAATTTAAAAAAGAAGCTGTAAGCGCGAAGGCAAACGATCGCACCCACGATATATACACGCTTGAGACCCGGGCTCACAGCGAGAATATGGCGCAAAATTTTGAAGCACCGCATGCTATGTCGCTTCCCTCGATCGATACGAAGTCCGATTTGAACGTGATTATAAAGCGGCAGCCGAATGAAAATACGTCAAACTCGAAAAGCGATGATCTGAAACGGGCAAATTCCAAGCAAGGCTCGAAGCGTGATCCGAGTGAAGGTCTGCAAAGCTCGCAAGTAGCCGTTTGCGAGCTAAAAAATTCGCAGAATTTATCCAAAAAAGCAAAAAACGAGCAAGAAAGCGCCGCGCTAGGTAGCATCTGCGATGCGGCGGCAGCCGATAAAAGCGCCACTGCAGCGATAGATAGTTGTGACGCGCTCTCGGATGACGGGCACAACGTCGTGGCATCAAACGATGAACGCGACGGTGCATCTTTAAATTTTAAAAACGGCGTGACATTGATTGATATGAAGCGCCGCAGCCCCGAGAACGCGAAAAATTTTAAAAAAGCAAAAGGCGAGCAGGGCGCGGTAACATTGAGCGATAAATTTGGCACCGCACCTTCAAATTTAAAAAGCGACGTAGCGGCGTCAAGCGAAGTCATGCATAATATCGCAGTCCCGGATAGCGAGCACTTTGCGACTTCAAATAGCAAGCGAGGCGCGATCCCAGGCAGCCAGGACACAACATTAAATTTTAAAAACGGCGTCGCAGCGTTAAATTTCAAAAGCGCGAACGATCAAGCGAGCGGAATTTTAAATCGCGCGCTGTTTTTGCGAACATCTCGCGGAATGAATCCAAAAATTTTCCCTAGCAAATTCCAGCTCAAAGGCACTTTCCTGGCGCTCGGAGCGGAGCTTAAAAATCAGTTTGCGATCTACAAAGACGGGCAAATTTTCATCTCGCCCTACATCGGCGATCTTAAAAATGTTGCCACGAATGAGCGATTTTTCGCGCTTTTGGATATGTTCGTGCGCGCCTACGAGCTGAAATTCGACGCCGTCATCGCGGATCTGCACCCGCAGTTTTCGCACACGCGATTTTTCGAGCAGCGCGGATACCCCGTGATCCGCTACCAGCACCATTTCGCGCATCTGGTGTCGAATCTGGCGCAAAACGATCTTCTTTTTAGCGGCAAAAAATACCTCGGCTTTTGCTTCGACGGCACCGGCTACGGCACGGACGGCACGATCTGGGGCGGCGAGGTGATGGTGTTTGATCCGCGCGGCTACCGTCGCGTGGCGAAATTTGACGAAATCGCGCTTATCGGCGGCGAGAGCGCGATCAAAAACATCTACAAGCTTGCGCTTGCGCTCGTGTTTAAATTTAATGCAAAGGGCGCTGCGCGCGAGTTTTTGGCAAAATTTAGCGCGAGCGAGACGGCAAATTTAGAAAAAATCGCGCCGCGTGCCGTCCGCTCAAGCTCGCTAGGGCGGCTGTTCGATGCGTTTGCTGCGGTCATTTGCGACCTGCGAGTCGTCAGCTTCAACGGCGAAGCGGGCATGCGACTTGAGAACCTCTATATCCAGGGCTGCGAGCAGAGTTACAGGTTCGCGCTAAAAAGGGCGAATGGGGTAGTGGTTTTGAGCGATAAAAGCCATGTCGGCGGCGTAGCAAGCCCGAGCGAGAAATTTGTCGCCGCAAAAAATCCTATCCGCAGCGCAGAGCGTAATGACAGAAGCAGCGTCTGCGCGGGAAATTCTACCGACGGCGCGGTGGGCGTAGCAGAAAATTTTAGCGATTCTATAGATTGCAATAGTTGTCCGGCAAATTTTGCCAGCGGAGAAAGATTTGCAGCCGCGAATGTTTGCAGTGCGGCGGGCAAGACCGAAAATTCTACATCAAATTCCGAGGCCTACGATGTCGAGCAAAATTTTGCCTATGCGCCGAATTCGACAAGCGCTCGTAGTTTAAATTCCGCGGGCGAGATAAATTATAATTTATCGATAAACACAGCAAATTCTACGGCGAATTCCATATCAAACGCCGTGGCAAATTCCTCAGATGGCGAGGCACCGTGGGGCCTTGAGGGCGAATGCTATGTGATCGATTACAAAGAGGCGTTTTTGCAGGCTTTGAGCGATGAGCCGCGCTTGGCTGCGACGAAATTCATCAACGGCTTGGCAAACTTCATCGCGGAGTTTGCAGAGAGCT
>NZ_CALIJF010000012.1 GCF_938018035.1 uncultured Campylobacter sp.
CTTGATATTTTAACCCAGAGCCAAGAACAATAGGCTTTCCAGGTGCCAACAGAGATTCGCCCAGATCGTAAGGAGAGTGTTTCAATGAAGAATATGATTGCCTTTGCACGTAAGCGTGGTGGTAAGAGCATGGCTGATAAGCTTGCTTCTGAAATCATGGATGCTTTCAATAACCAGGGTGGTGCTTACAAACGTAAGGAAGATATGCACCGCATGGCCGAGGCTAACCGCGCATTCGCCCACTTCAGATTCTAAAGGAAGATCCCAATGGCAATTGATAAGGAATTATCTTTTAATTTTTACGGGTATAAAATGGCGGTCTTACCGACGTTAATGGTAAATGATGCAAATTTATTAGAAAAAATAGTGGAAATTTTAAAAGATCCGAGCGAAAAGAAAAAAGATCTGCAAGGCATACAAAATATCGAAGAAAGTATTAATTACGAGTTGGAATCCGTAGCTAAAGCGCAAGCAAATATGCCCGTGCTAAATACAATTCTATTTTATAAAAAAAGCAATGCTGCGGTTAATGTATTATTGCAAATAGATGATGTATTGCCGTCTTATATTTCTAAAATTTCCGATTTAATGGGTAGATATAATATTAGGGCGATTAGGCGAAAAGATAGTAAAGATCAACAAGACGATACTATTTACATGCAAAATTTATTTCTTAAAAACATCGATATTATGGATTTTTTATTATCGCAAAATAGGATGAATTTAGATGATATGATGGAAAAATATGCTGCTTTGATTTATAAAGGCAATATTAACTCTAGCTATGCGTCAAAAATAGAATGGGGATTTTATTTTAATCGCGTTAAGACATATCAAAATAGAAGTATAGAAAGTATCGAAAAATATCAAAATTTCTTTAATGAAATGGGTGCTTTAAATGAAAAAATATCATTTGCAAGGGAGGTTAATTTGCAAAGCTTAAGCGATAAAAAAGAGCTAATAAGCTCTATTTTGAAAAATAGCGAATTTCTAAAAGATAATGAAGTATTGCAGAGCGCATATTTGCTAGGAATGATGTCTGCAGGGTTGATAAATCGCCAATTTGCTATTAGCAAAAATAGTTCATTCGAAAAATGGCTGAATAATGCTGGACTAATTACGAAAGAGCTTTTAGAACGGATTTGGACTAAGTGCGATGAAACTAACAAAAAACTCTCCAATGTATCGCGAGGAAAAAGAAGCTAATATAGAAATCATGCGCGATATTTTGATTGGAATTTTACCAAATGCGTTTTTATCTCAAAAGCGAGTTAAGAGCGCTTATGTAACGCTGGCTTTTGCTATGGGCGGAAGTGATTTTACGAAATATATTAAAGATAACACTCAAGGAGACGAGTAATGAAAAAGAAAGAAATTCTATTTCTTTGGGACGGCGAAAATTTTAATCCAAACGGCGATATGCTAAGAGATAACGCTCCTAGGATAGACGATGAGACGGGTATAGCAGAAGTTACTGATGTACGTATAAAACGAACAATTAGAGATGAAATTATGAAAAAAGACGAAAGTACGATTTTTATTAAAGAGTATAAAAGAGATGAAAATGTATTAGATTGCAAAAGCGCAATACGTGAAGTGATTAATGTAAAGCAAGAAAAAATCGAGATAGAAAAAGAAATTTTATCTAAATTTATTGATATTCGCGCATTTGGTGGAGTTTTGCCAATATCGGATAAAGACGAGATGAAAAAAGAAGGCATAAAAACAGCAGGAATTCAATTTGTCGGACCCATTCAGTTTAGAATGAGCAGATCGCTTCATAGAGTTGCGGTAGAGCATATAAAAGGCACCGGCGCGTTTGCAAGCGGTAGCGATAAGGCGAATAAAACGTTTAGGGAAGAAGATTTTTTAAATTATGCAATGTTTGCAACTTACGGAATAGTGGATAATCATAGTGCAAAGATTACGAATTTGAGCGAAGATGATGTGAAAGTGATTTTAAGCGCGCTCTGGAGTGGGACTAAAAATTTAATTACTCGCACGAAAATGGGTCAGATACCTAGATTTATGCTAGTAATTACATATAAAAATGATACTTTCGCTGGAGATTTAAATAACTGTGTGGCTATAAATAGTAGCAAAGAAGATGTGGAGATAAGAAGTATAAATGATTTTACAATTGATTTTTCTAGATTAAAAGCTAAACTTACTAGATACGCGCAAGAGATCGAAAAAATAGAGTATATGAGCGATTTTGACTTCGAGCAAAATAACAGATCACAATTTGATAGTAATTGGATAAAAATAGGATTTTAAATGGATATAATAGCTTTTGAGCTATCGGGAGATTATGCGCATTTTTCTCATCCGGCTACTATCTACTCGTCTCTTACATACCCGGTGCCGCCAAAGACTGCAGTAATGGGGTTTTTGGGGGCGATTATAGGTGAAATGAATTATTTTAAACTTAACGATATAGGTTATAGCGTTATTTTAAGTTCGCAATTTCGCAAAAAAACTATGATTTTTAACGGTATAAAATTTGCTCTATCTTCAAGTATGCATATCGAACAAGGCTACCAAGATTCTAGTGAGAAAAAGCAGTTTTATAAAGAGCTAATAAAAGATCCTAGATATGTTATATTCGTTGATTTAAGTGCTTTAAATGTTTCTTATAAAGAAAATATAATCAACAGCTTAAAAGCTCATAGATGTGTCTTTACGCCATATTTAGGTATAAATTTTTGTATAGCGGATTTTAAATATATCGAGATAAAAAATTGTGAATTGGTTCATGAAAAAGAAAGTTTTATAGATACGTTCGTTTTGATGGACGATTTTATATTTGATGCACAAAGCTTTGATATCAGACTTACTACGGCTAGAATGGTTTGCGGATGCGAAGAGGGTCGAATTTTTAAGGATTTTAAAGATTTCGTTATTAAGTTAAGCGGCAATAGTCAACTCAAAGCAAAGAATAGAGGAAATATTTATCAAATAAATGACTACAGGGTCTACTTTGCAAAGTGAGCCGCTATCGCATCCTAATAAACCATTAATAAAGCATATAACAAATATGCTTGCTAAAGCGGATAGTAGGCTTTTGCAATGCGTTAAAATTTATCACGATATAGCTAAGCTAAAAACTAATTTTCAAATTTATATCAAAAATCCTACCGAAAAAATTGCAGATAAAAATCATGCTTTATTATCCGCTTACATATTTTTACTAAATTCAGAATTTAATGAGCTAGATACGGCTTTTGGGTTTTTATCCATCGTGTCACACCATGGAAATGTAGAAAATTTTTGTGAGCTTACAACGCAAAATAAAAATTTCGGTAAATATTTTGAGAGCTCGAAAGAGCTAGGCTTTTGGGATGAAGTCTTAGATAAAGCTTTAGGTTTAGAAATTTACAAAGATATTAAAAGGGATAAAAATGAGCTTTTAATTAAAGCTAAACATTTAAGAGAATACTTCAAATTTGCGAAAAAGAAGTTTGATTACGATGACTTTTTAAATTTCAAAGACATATTTTCATCCCTTATTTATAGTGATAAATATGAAGCTATTTTTAATCAAAGAATTCCTGTTTCTAAACCGGCGAATTCTAATACGATCGAAAAATATATCAAAGCCCTGGAAAATCGTAAGCCAAACGCGAAAAGAAGCGAGTTTAGAAAATTCGTTTTAAATAATTTCGATACAAATCATAATCTTTTTACTTTAACCGCGCCTACAGGCTACGGTAAGACTTTGACTGCGCTAAATTTTGCCGCTAAATTTAATAAAGAACGTATTATTTACGTGCTGCCGTTTACGGCTATCATAGATCAAGTTTATGATGAGATAAAAGAGATTTTCAAAGACGATAAAAATATATTAATTCATAAAATTCATCACAAAACTACGATAGATGAAAGTACCCCGCAAGATCGCTATTCTAAAGTTAAATTTTTGATGGATTCCTGTAGCGGAGATATTAACGTAACCACGCTATATCAATTTATATTTGCACTCTTTGGAAACAAAAATAAAGATAGCGTAAAATTTAACCGATTAAAAAATAGTGTAATAATAATCGATGAAGCGCAGGCGGTACCGTATAAGTTCAGGGCGGATTTTATGAAACTTAGCGAGATGATGGCGGAGAAATTCGGCTGCATTTTTATCTTTATGTCCGCTACGATGCCTATTATTGATGCGACTAAATTTAAAGAAATTTCAAATTTGGATTATTTCAAAGATCAAAATAGATACGTTTTAAAGTGGTTTGATGGTGACGAAAGTACTTTAAAAGATAAGATTAGACAATTGGCAAAAAGCAAAAATACACTAGTCGTCGTAAATACTATTAAAAAAGCTCAAGAGCTATTTTTGGAATTTTGCGACGAATTTAAAGTTTTTTGCCTAAACGGATATATGTGCGACGATCACAAACGAAAAAATATCGAAAATATAAAAGACGCGATTGCTAAAAATAAAAGTGGGCACGGTGATCCGATCTTGCTAATTTCTACGCAGTCTATCGAAGCTGGTGTGGATTTGGATTTTGATGTCGGATTTAGAGAGATAGCGCCCATTAGCTCGATTATCCAAACTGCTGGTCGTATAAATAGAAATTTCACAGCTCTGGGAGAGTTATACGTATTTAACGATATTTGCGACTATTCCGATCTCATTTACGGTGATTTAAAACGTATTAGCGATAATATTTTGGTAAAAATTCTAAAGCAAAGGGATATCATCGAAAGCGAAATTTTAGATATTTCCACTAGGTATTTCAGCTCCATAAAGCAAAGCCTAGAGGGCTTATTTTTAGCGGAGCAGATGCGAGAGCTCGGATTTTACGATATAAACGAAAAGATTAGCGAGGCGATGGATGATGGGCTTAAAATTTTAGTAATAATTGAGCCAAAAGAAGATTATATTAAAGAATTTCAAAATGAAATTTTTGAAATCAATAGGCTTGATATGGACAAATTTAATAAGAAAGATATATTTACGAATACTATTAAGAAAATTAATAGATTTGGTGTAAATATCACAGAATTTGATGCAAAGCGTTTAAATATAAAGCGTATTGATGGACTAAAAGATGTCTATTATTTACCATTCGGCGATACTTCGTACAATAATAATTTCGGGATTAAAAAGGATGCCGCCTTAAATCTCAAGAATGAGTTTTTCGACTAATGTTTTGCAAGGACCAAATCACCGGCACGCTTGTGAATTATTACGTCACCTGTAAGCGCGAGGCGTGGCTTTACGCACACAATATTCACGCCAATCAGGAAGATGAAAACATGCTGATGGGCAAGGCGCTAGCGGATATCAAAGAGAACGATTTGCAGGACTTTGCATTTTCAAATTTGAAATTCGACAAGCTTTCCAAGCAGCGCGGACATTATCTCATCACTGAATATAAAAAGAGCCTAAAAAATCCAGAAGCAGGCAAGATGCAGCTACTTTTTTATATCTATCTTTTAAAAATAGGCTTAAATTTAAAAGAGGTGAAAGGCAAATTAATTAGCGGCAAAACCGTCATAACCATTGAGGACAGCGCCGAAAATTTCACTAAAATCGAAACAATTCTAAACGACATTGTCACCCTTGTGAACGAGTCAAAGCCGTCTAAATTTAGCCCGCAAAAGATTTGCGAGAGTTGCGCTTATCGTGATTATTGCATTTAGGAGATAGAATGTACGCTATTTTATTTTACGATATTTCAAGCAGCGACGAAAAGGAGAAAAATAACGCCGCGCGCGTCCGAAAGGCGGTCGAGAAGTTTCTGCCTCGCGTGCAATTCAGCGTTTTTGAGGGTGAAATCAGAGCGAGCGATCTTAAAAAATTAATGGCGATTTTGCAAAAAGAATGCTCTAACAAGCTTGATTCGGTAGTAATTTATACTTTTAATTCGCTCAAATATTCACAGCGCCTAGTCATCGGACGCGATAAAAACGAAGCGATTTTCAGCTAAAATTTAAGGATAAAGTATGCAAAAATTGGATTGCACGCATTTTATTTTGAGCCCAGGCCGATTGCGCCGCAAAGATAATAATCTATACTTCGATAAATTTAACGACGAGGGCGGAATTTTAACTAGTAAAATTTTGCCGATTAACGCGATTGATGAAATTTATATTGTGGCGCGAGTGGAGCTTGATACCTATGCTATGGCGTTTTTGGCAGATAATAACATTTTACTGCATATTTTTAGCGCCTATCAGAGCTTTCGCGGCAGTTTTTTCCCGAATACTTCAAATTCTGTAAATAAAAGCGGCTTTGTGCTTTTGGCGCAGCTGAGGGCTTTTGATGATCTTTCTAAGCGCCTTTTTATCGCTCGCGAGATTACTCGCGCTCGCATCTTAAATGCAGCTATTAATTGCAAGGCTTATGGCGTCTCGCTCGATACTGCGCCGCATCTGGATGCCCTAGTGCGCGTCTACGACATAGCAGCGGTAATGGCGGTGGAAGGCGGCTTTGCCAAGCAGTATTTTGCGGCCTGGAACGAAATCATCGAGGATCAGTGCAGTTTTAAATTTACGACGCGTTCCAAACGCCCACCGGCAGATAAAATTAATGCCCTCATTAGCTATGTAAATACGCGTATTTATAACGTCTGCCTCAGCGAAATTTACAAAACCGAGCTCGATCCGCGCATCGGCTTTTTACATGAGCCAAACTACCGTGCGCTAAGTCTGCATCTAGATCTTGCAGAGATTTTTAAGCCTATTTTAGGCGATAGATTAATTTTCGGAATGTTAAACAAACGCGAGATTACGGCAAAAGATTTTGAAACGGATGCGGGGCGTATTCGATTCGGTCGAGAAGCGGTGCAAAAAATCGAGCTAAAAATGATTGAGAAACTATCATCTTGCGCGAACGTAGCGGGACAGAGCTTAACCTGGCGTCAAATTATCCGTCGCGAGGCAAATCAGATTAAAAAATACGTCTGTGAAGGCGTGCCTTACGAGGGGCTGGTATGGCGGTAGGTCTCAGGGCTTCGAGCTTAATTTATGCTTTTTTAATCTTAACTAGAATCACTTACGCCTATAGATTACGCCCTCTTAAAATGCATGTTTTTTGAAATAAATTTGATCTGAAGCACGGAACGGCGAACGAATTGGCTTTAAAAACGCATATGCTTTTAAAATTTCAGCTTTTTATTATTCACACTTCGATTTTTGAATATCTTTATATTTAGATTTTAACATTTGCACTCACGATACATATAGATAGCGATAAAGTTGCTTTTAAGATTCTGAAATGCCTAATTTTTGGCATTGAGCAATAGGCGCTTTTTTAAATTTAGTCCATTTTAAGGCATAAAAATATATACTCCTAACACTTTCTACCTAGAAAAATGGCAAAATTCGTGCTGTAGAATTCCATCCCATTGGGAATTGAAACCGTGCAGTAAGCTTTACGGAGCTCGAGTAAGCCCGGTAGAATTCCATCCCATTGGGAATTGAAACACTAAAGTAAGCAAATTCTACACTGAATTTCCGCGTAGAATTCCATCCCATTGGGAATTGAAACAATGTTGAGGAGTCTACCCAGGCAGATTCGTCAAATAGTAGAATTCCATCCCATTGGGAATTGAAACGATATGCGGCTGAACGAAATCGAAAGCGATGCGAAGTAGAATTCCATCCCATTGGGAATTGAAACTCGGTCATATCGCTATGCTTTGAGAAATCGGTAATGTAGAATTCCATCCCATTGGGAATTGAAACTAATCCCACTCTATAAGCGTATCGTTGAAGTCTTTTGTAGAATTCCATCCCATTGGGAATTGAAACTTAAGCCCAAAGGCTTATGAGCGCATAGCGCAATGGTAGAATTCCATCCCATTGGGAATTGAAACGTTTCGATATGCAAATCTGAATTGCATATCGAAGTAGAATTCCATCCCATTGGGAATTGAAACTTTAGCGCTTTGAATCTGATCTAATTTTTTTGCTAGTAGAATTCCATCCCATTGGGAATTGAAACAGGTTGCATATCAATTCCGGCTTTGAAAGCTTAAGTAGAATTCCATCCCATTGGGAATTGAAACATTCGTATTCGTTTTCATATTTATAAAGAGATGTGCGTAGAATTCCATCCCATTGGGAATTGAAACTAAAATCCTCGGTCCACGTATATCCACTAAAATTTGGTAGAATTCCATCCCATTGGGAATTGAAACGATATAATTTATCAAAAGGAAAGGAAAAGATTGTGTAGAATTCCATCCCATTGGGAATTGAAACCGACCAAGGATGATCCCGAAGCTAGACCTAATGGGGTAGAATTCCATCCCATTGGGAATTGAAACAAAAAGAAATTCAGCTTCCTGATGGTAAAGCTAGGGTAGAATTCCATCCCATTGGGAATTGAAACATGAAGTTTTTGACCTTTACGTTGCGGGTTCTAAGGGTAGAATTCCATCCCATTGGGAATTGAAACACCCAACGCTCAAAAGGACGAGTTTTGCTCTCTCGTAGAATTCCATCCCATTGGGAATTGAAACTGAAAGACGCTGCACTATTTGGCTGCAAAAGCTTTAGTAGAATTCCATCCCATTGGGAATTGAAACTCCGACTATCAAGCCCGAGGAGATGGGAAAATGGGTAGAATTCCATCCCATTGGGAATTGAAACTCAACTCTTGGTGTTTTTAAGGCTTTTTGGGACGTCGTAGAATTCCATCCCATTGGGAATTGAAACAATTCCAACTCTCTAATATCTTCAAGAGCGTGCTCCGGTAGAATTCCATCCCATTGGGAATTGAAACATACAATGTCAGGGTATTCTGAGCCATCTGATTCTGCGTAGAATTCCATCCCATTGGGAATTGAAACATAGTGTTGCCGACGGGTATGATTTAGAGGTTTGGTAGAATTCCATCCCATTGGGAATTGAAACAATCGGTTACGAATTTGTCTGCCTTGACCTTGCGTAGAATTCCATCCCGTTGGGAATTGAAACCTGAAAGCGCAGAATCAAGTCTTTCAAGTGAAGCCATTGTAAAATTTCATCCCGTTGGGAATTGAAACCGGCGTTTTCGGTAACAATGGGTAAAACGAATAAGAGTAGAATTTCATCCCGTTGGGAATTGAAACTTGAATTCTCTTCCTCGTATCGGTTGCGAGCGGTAATTTTGTAGAATTTCATCCCGTTGGGAATTGAAACAGTATCTTTTTTCGTCTAAATTTGAGGCGTTTAAGTAGAATTTAATCCCGTTGGGAATTGAAACTATCGGCTATACTACCTCTGAAATTCATCGTAAAAGTAGAATTCCATCCCGTTGGGAATTGAAACTCTATTCCCTGCATTTTCGCTAATAATGGATAAGGTAGAATTCCATCCCGTTGGGAATTGAAACGAGTGCTAAAACTGGTAAGATCCATATTCAACCTTTGTAGAATTCCATCCCGTTGGGAATTGAAACTGTCAGTATATAAAAATAAATCTTGTCGGCAAATAAGGTAGAATTCCATCCCATTGGGAATTGAAACAAATATCATGCGCCACTTTTTGATCTACGATGCAGGTAGAATTCCATCCCGTTGGGAATTGAAACTTGCTTTCGCAAAAAGCCGTGATTTGGGCTTCGAGTAGAATTCCATCCTGTTGGGAATTGAAACATAGCAAAAGACGAGACTATACGACTTTTCGTCTATGCGTAGAATTCCATCCCGTTGGGAATTAAAACCAATTCATATAAAATTTTCCTCACCGCTTGGAAAGGTAGAATTCCATCCCGTTGGGAATTGAAACGCCGAGAAATACGGCATAGAAAAAGCGCTTATAATGTAGAATTCCATCCCGTTGGAAATTGAAACTATAAACTATCATTAAATCTATTGCCATAAAAGCGAAGTAGAATTCCATCCCGTTGGGAATTGAAACGCTGTATTTGAGATTTCATATTTTTCTCTCCTATAGGAGCATTTAATAGAATTTACCGAGCAGAATTATACCCGATAAAATTTTTACCAAATAAAATTCCGGCTTAGATTTTAAAATTTATCGAGTAAGGCTCCGCATCTCAGAGCTTAGAATTTTAAATTTAAGAAGCAGAAACTTCAAGTTGCGTGGTTTGAAACACGAGGATTTTAGATTATAAAATTTGAAATGCCGGCAAGCTTTAAATTTGAAGTGGGCGAATTAGATTCAGAGCCTCGCAGCTTAAAATTTTAAATTTGAAACAAGCAAAGAAGATTACGAGCCCCCGGTTTGAAATTTTAAATTTGAAGTCAAAGGGGCAAATTTTAAGATCATTTCAAAATTTACCCTTTTAAATTTACATATCTTGAGCTCTATTCATAAAGTTTTACGTATTAATTTACGCAAAATTTGGTCAAAAAAAGATGTTCTCATAAACTTAGCCGCATTAAATTTTTATCTCTTCTTTTTAGAATAAAAACCGTTACAGACGCGATTATTAGCGATGATAAAGCGCTTATCATCATTATATTAAAATTAAAATTTGAGCGGTCAAACAGATGTCCCAACCAAGTCAAATCGGCTTTTGCTAGGATTATCACAGCTAGCGGATAAGTATAAAATAAACTTATAAAAAATGCAGATGCGCCGGATATTTTATCTAGCAGAATAAAAGCCTTTATTTTGGAAAATACAAAGCAGCAGATGATTAAAGGCAAAATTACCGTCGCGCAAAATAGATACAACACCATAGCGCCAAAAATATCGCTTTCGCTATCGCTTGCTTCTTCGTGCCACGTTAGTTCAAAAGCTTTCATAACAATAGAAAGCGGATTTGCGATATCACAACCTCTATATTCCGCCAAAAAACCGCAATCTATGCCGGCAAATATAACGCCCAAGCAGTCTACAGTAAAAAAGAGCAAGGCGATCCAGAATAAAATCCTCACCCCTTTTAGCTCAAAACATTTTTTAATGAACTCTTTTATCGCCCTACTCCCCAATTCATAGCTTTTAAGATAAATTTGGCTTTTATATCGCATTTCATTTTGGCGCCTTTAATGCTCTTTGTCGTGATCTCTCATCAAATTTAAGCCTCAGCTACGCTAAATTTTAAAATTTATCGAGCTGAATTCTGATAGGACAAAAAACTACTTATCTACTTATCCTTTCTTATATCTATTAATGTTACTGTAAAATTATCTTGGCTCTCCCAGTATGGTTTAAAATGAAATTTAATCAATATTTCCTCCAACAACGATACAATATCGCTATCTTCTAAAACCTTTACTTCTATAGCCTCAAAACCTAATATTACCCACACTCTTTCAAATAGCTTACCATTTATTTTTTGATCATATTTATAATCCAAAATAATATTTACACTATCACCATTATAATACAATCTCCATA
>NZ_CALIJF010000013.1 GCF_938018035.1 uncultured Campylobacter sp.
ACGCTTGAATATTTTTGATGGATCTGATCTTGCAGCGTACTTTTGGTAAATTCCAGCGTAATCTTTGTGCGAAGTATTGAGGAGTAGGCGTTTAGTTTGTTTATTGCGCCTTCGATCTCGCGGATATTATCGCCCATATTTGCAGCGATATATTCTACGACGTCGTGTGGAATTCTAACGCGATTTTCTTCGCTCTTTTTATTGATGATAGCGATTTTTGTTTCGAGATTCGGCGGAGTGATATTTGCTATGATGCCGCTTTCAAACCGCGTCGTTAGACGACTTTCAAAGCCTTTTAAAAATTTTGGCGGAAGGTCGTTGGTAAGGACGATTTGACAGTTTTTGTCTTTCAACTCGTTAAACGTATAAAAAAGCTCTTCCTGAGCCTTATCGCGTCCGATTAAAAACTGAATATCATCGATGAGTAAAACATCGCAGTTGCGATATTTTTGTTTAAATTTATCGATCGAGTTGTTTTTGAGATTAAAGACGAAATCATTAGCAAATTGTTCGCTAGTGACGCAGATAACGGTCTTACCTTTTTTAATGCAGTAATTTCCGATCGATTGAAGCAGGTGAGTTTTACCAAGTCCGCTAGGCCCGTAGATAAAGAGCGGATTAAAGCGAATTCCGGGCTCTTTCGCGACGGAGACCGAACACTCGAAGGCAAATTTATTTGAATCGCCGATGATGAAATTTTCGAAGTTGTAATTTTCGCTTAAAATAGTGCTCTTAGGCTTTTCGGAGATGATTTTTACCTTTTCTTTCGGCGAAATTTTAGTCTTTGAGGTGATTTTGACGATCACGTCGTTAAGCCCGAACTGTTTTTTGATAAGCTCTTTTATTTTAGTGCCGTATTTTGTCTGAGCGTATTTAGCGATAAACTCGTTAGTTGCGTTGTAGATGAAAAATTCCGGTGTCGAGTTTTTATCGTTAAATTTCAAATTTTTAATGTATCTAGAGTATTCGGTAGGTAAAATTTCCTTCTCTAAATTCGATAAAATTTCTTGTGCTTGCGACGTCGCCATAAAATTCCCTTACAAATTAGATTAAGATTTTAGCTAAATTTCGCTAAATTTGCGGTAAATTTAAGTTTATTCACTTGTGATTAAGCCGTGAATAAGCGTGAAAGGTGGCTATGAAAATTTTAGGAATTGATCCCGGAACTAGAAATTTAGGCTATGCTATTTTGGAAAAAGACGTGAATAAGATTGTTCTTATTGAAGCGGGACTTGTGAAAATGAAGGCCGAAAATGTGCAATTTCAAATGACGCAGATGAGCGAGGCGATCGATCAAATTTTCAGTGTTCATAAGATTGATGAGGTTGCGATAGAATCGATGTTTTATGCCTATAATCCGCAGTCTGTTTTAAAGCTCGCTCAGTTTCGCGGCGCGCTGGCCCTTAAAATTTTACAAATTTTTGGAAATTTCGCCGAGTACACGCCGCTTCAGATAAAAAAATCGGTCACCGGAAAGGCAAAGGCGGCAAAGGAGCAGGTCGCCTTCATGGTAAAGCGGATTTTAGGGATTAATAAAGAGATCAAACCGCTCGACGTTACCGATGCTATCGCCGTTGCGCTCACGCATGCTCACGCGATGCGCCGGGCGCCTAGATAGGAGAAAGAGTTGAAAATAGCAATCTTGCAAATGAACGTAAAGCTCGCCTCTACTGCCGCGGATTGCGAGCAAAATTTTATCCGCGCACGTGAGCTGATAGATCGTGTGTTAAAGCGCGGTGCGGACGTAGCGGTGCTGCCCGAGGCATTTAATATCAGCTTTAATACGGCTAAATTTAAAGAGCTTGCCGATACGAACGCTGCTTATACGAAAAAATTTTTAAGCGAAATTTCGCAAAACTGCGCCGCTGTTTTAATCGGCGGATCGATAAACTCCGAGCGAGATAAAATTTACAATTCCGCTTTTATCTATCAAAACGGAGCCGAAATTTTACGCTACGACAAGATCCACGCTTTCTCACTCGCTCGCGAAAACGAGATCGTAAGCGGCGGCGATAAGCTAGGCATTTGCGAGATAAAATTTCAAAATCGCGCGGTCAAAATCGGCGTCGCGATCTGTTATGATCTGCGCTTTTGTGAAATTTTTCGAGCCTTAGCGCTTCGCGGCGCGCAGATTGTTTTTGTGATCGCACAGTTCGCGCAGAGCCGCATAGAGCATTTTATCACGCTTGCGAGAGCCCGCGCGATCGAGAATCAAATTTTTATCTGCGCGGTAAACGGCTGCGGCGATATGGGGCATGGCGAGAGTTTCGGCGGAAATTCCATGCTGATCGGTCCCGGCGGTGAGATCGTCGCGCGCCTAGGCAAAAAAGAGGCCGTGAAGATCGCTCGAGCGGATTTAGATAAAATTTTAAAATTTCGCGCTAAAATGGATCTTTTAAAAGATATGAAACCTGAAATTTATAAGGAGTTTTGATGAAAACTTTGGTATTTGTGATCGATATGCTAAACGGCTTCGTAAAATTCGGCGCGATGGCCGATCCCAGCATAGCAAAGATCGCTCCTGCGGTGCTTAAACAGATTGAGGCGGCGAAAAACGTGCATTTCATCTGCGACGCTCACGCCGAGCGGGATTTGGAGATGAAGCGCTACCCGATCCACTGTCTAGT
>NZ_CALIJF010000014.1 GCF_938018035.1 uncultured Campylobacter sp.
ACGCATAAGCGCGGATTTCAAAGCGCGGCTTAACGCGGCGGGCATCGAGGCGTGGCAGGTGCTAAGCGTCGGCGCTGAGATGCCGCTGCTTGAGGGTTTGAGCTGTGATCTAGTGCTATTTGATACTAAAGGCGCAAATTTGGGCGGCAACGGTATCAGCTTTGATTGGGATATTTTGCGGAGCGTCAAATTTGACTTCGGCATGGCGGGCGGTATCGGCGAACATAACGCGTGCGAGGCGATCAAATTTAGTCCGCGAGTGCTCGATCTAAACTCAAAAGTCGAGGACGAAAACGGCATAAAAGATATGCGAAAAATAGAGAGAATTTTAGAGGTTTTAAAATTTAACAATACATTGGAGTAAATAGAATGTTTAGTAATTTTTGTGGCATAAAAATTCAGGGAAAGTGCTTTCAAAGCGAAGTAAATTTAAATTTTTTCGAGAAAGAGCATCATAGGTTGTGTTTAATCTATGGCAAAAACGGAAGCGGCAAAAGCACTATTTCCCAAGCTTTTGATGCCGTCAAACACAACAATCAATCTCTTATTGCTAGTCAAATTATAGACAAAAGCGGCGCAGCAGTAGATTTAACAAACGAAGATCAGAAAAATAATATTTTCGTATTTAATGAAGAATATGTAAATAGTAAAGTTAAAATTAAAGATAATGGTTTGGACGCGATAGTTTTACTTGGGGACGTGGCAAATATAGATAAGAAGCTTCAAAAAGCAAAAAGGATTAACAAAAAATTAGAAGAAAGAAAAAGTAAATATCAAGAAGAGTTCCAAAAATATAATGATAGACAAAACACGGATAATCCTGAAAAATACAAGGATGATATAATAAAAATTTTAAAAGAAAAATTTGGGAACAGATGGAAACAAATAAACAATAAAGAGCGCATATCAGGTGATGTTTGTTCTTTTGAAAGTGCAGAAAATATCATAAATGCTTTTGCAATAGATGCAAATGTGAATGAATTAAAAAATAACTTTGATGAAAGACTTAAATCTTACGAAGATATCCGAAGCGATTTAAATTTTACAGAAGAGATAAAACAGTTAAATTTTGAAGACATTAAGCAGCTTTTGCTACACCGAGTAGAACAAAAACAATTAAGTCCGAGAGAAGAAGAAATAAAACAAATTATACAAAGCGACCAAATAACAAAAAATATAATGGAAGGCGATAGTAATATTTGCCCATATTGTTTTCAAAAGCTAACAGATGAGTATAAAAAAGAAGTTTTATCAAGTTTAGAAGCTATTTTTAATCCAGAGATACAAAACCATCGGACGAATTTAGAAAATAAGAAACTGGAAATTCAAAATTCACTAAATTATTTAAAAGATTTGCGAGACATTGATAAGTTAGATAAAGATTTGTTTGATACTATAAAAATGAAAATTGATAATTGCCAAACTGAAGTCACTGAAAAACTAAATCAAAAGATACAAAATCCATTCGTCGCCCTAAATTTAGATACAAATTTTGATAACTTAGTTAATGAATTGAATCGAGATTTAGATCAGCTTGAGCAAAAAAGACAAGCTTTTATGGCACAAAAAGCTAGAGCAGACGAGCTAAAACAAGAGCTTGAAAGATTGAATAAACAAATAGCCTATTGCGAGATAAAAGATAACTTTAACTATTATGAAGAAAAGCTAAGGATTAAGCAGACTTTAAATATCAAAAAAGAACATAATGACAGACGACTGGGGTGTATAAGTAGTAAAATTTCAGAACTAAATGCTCAAAAAAAGCAGATAAATATAGCTCAAGATAAGATTAATGAGCATCTAAAATATATATTTTTTAAAGAAGGTAGGCTTGAACTTAGCGAAAATCAAGGGCAATATGTCTTAAAATCAAACGGCAATAGAGTAAAAGCCAAAGACGTCTCGACCGGCGAGCGAAACGCTATTGCATTAAGCTATTTTTTTACCGAAATTTTCAAAGGCGAGAATAGTAAGGAATTTTATACAAAACCAAAATTTATAGTTATAGATGATCCGATTTCTAGCTTTGATTTTGAAAATAAAGTTGGGATAATGTCGTTTTTAAATTACCAAATTCATAAAATTATGACCGGCTGCAATAAAAGCAAGATGATAATTTTAACTCATGATTTGATGAGCGCGTTTGATATGCAAAAGATTATAAGCAATTTGCCAAAAGTAGAATTTTATGATGAACGAGAAAATAGAAATAAGAAAGATGTTATTTTTATACAAAAAGAGCTCAAAGAACATCAATTTGTGGATTTTGGTAAAAAATATTCAGAATATAAAACTCTTTTGAACGAGATTTATGATTATGCAAATAACTCTATATCAGAAAATATAAATATTGGCAACAACATGAGAAAAGTACTAGAAACCTTTGGCACATTTAATTATCAGTGCGGTATAGAAGATATCGCAAGAGACAAGGCAATAGTAGTCAATTTAAGCCCAGAACAACAAGCGTATTTTGAAAATTTAATGTATCGTTTGGTTTTGCACGGTGAAAGTCATGCAGAGGATAAAACAAAAACTCTTGATTTTTTCTCTTGCATTAGCGAAATTGAAAAACAAAAAAAGACTGCAAAAGACATCCTTTCTCTTCTGTACTTATTAAACAAAGCACACCTGCAAAAGTATTTACAAAAAGAACAGGTAGAAAAAATAGAGCAGTGGGTTGAAAATTGCAAAATTTAAAATACTTATCGGATAGTGCATTGTGCAAATATTATAATAGAATTACTTTATTGTAGTCGTACCTAATATTTATATTAGGCTAATATGCTGCATCTAGGCCTTAAGGCTTTATAAAACCTGTTTAAAATCTTTAAATTTATAATGGTTAATTTCTTTTGAAGCAATTCTGCGCTTCACGGCGAGCATACTCATATCTCATAGCAGGTTAAAATTTGCTCCGCGTCCTCGTCGTAGGCGTTATCGACTAGTACGAGATCGCGGGCGCGCTCGGGTGCGCGATGTGTCTGCGTTTTTCATTTTTACCGGGAGCGAGGAGTGAATATTCACGGTTTTCGATAC
>NZ_CALIJF010000015.1 GCF_938018035.1 uncultured Campylobacter sp.
CCACAACTCTAAATTGATTAAATTTTATTCATCACAAACCCACAGAAGCGCCCCGTGACGCCATCTCTGCGGTATGAAAAATGCCGCTCGCTCTCGAAGGTGCAGCGCGGATCAAATTTAACGTTTCGTACTCCCGCAGCTGCGAGCTCATCGCGCAGCGCGGCGTTCATATCGAAATGCCCCTGCGTTTTGTAGCACTCAAACTCGCCCAGATCAAGCCCGCCAAGTTCGTAGTTTCGCGCCTTGATATTCGCGCCTACAAACACCTTCAGCTCCGCAGCGACGCAGCCGAAGCGCTCGCTCATCAAATTTATCGCATTGGTGCAGATCCGCCCTATCACGCCCGCGCGCCCCGCATGCATTGCGGCAACCACGCCGCGCCGCTCGTCCACGATCAGCACAGGCGAGCAGTCCGCTACCAGCACGCACAGCGCCACGCCGCGCAGATCGGTCACTAGCCCGTCGCAAGGCGAGAGTTCATCACTACCTGCGCGTAAAATTTCAATTTTGTTTGAGTGGATTTGGCGCATAAATTTTAAATTTCGAGGTTCGATACCGAGCGCGGCGGCTAAAATTTCGCGGTTTTGCGCGACGTTTTGCGGATCGTCGCCTACGTGATCCCCTAAATTTAAGCTCGCGTAGGCTTCGCCGCTCACGCCTCCTTCGCGCGTGCTAAAGCCCGCCAGCACGCCGTGCCCGTCCAACACAAACTCAAGATTTTCTCTGCAAATTTCTATTTTAGCCATCGCGCGCCGCTTAATACAGGCTCAAAATTTTATCTACCGCATCCCACGAAAGCCCCTCTTTTTCGCCCTCGGCGCTCTCATCGCGCGCCGTGTCCATACCGCAGACGGGCTGTCCGCCGGCAAAACGTAGCTGCGCCGCGACGTATCGCGCGAGCAGATCGGTTTCGATATTTACGCGGCGCCCGATTTTATATGATCCAAAAAGCGTATCTTTAAGCGTGAGCGGGATGATCGTAAGACGAATGGCGCAGCTTTGTGCTTCGCTCTTTAAATTTACGCCCAAGGAGTTTAAATCGCGAACGGAATTTGAGCTGCTAGAATTTTGCCCACGCGAGCCTGTGTCGCTAAAATTTGAACCGTGCGAACCTTTGCGGTCTTTGCGAGTAAAATTTCCGCCGCCCCCGAGCACTTCGTTGATCGTTAGGCTCACGCCGTCGATCGCCACCGAGCCCTTCGGCGCTAGCAGCGGCGCTATGTGCAGCGGCGCGCGGATGAAAAAATCGACGCCGCTTGCAAGCTTTGAAATTTTATAAATTTCGCCCACGGCATCGACATGTCCTTGGATCAAATGCCCGTCTATGCGCTCGCCTAGCCGCATCGCTGGCTCGATATGCACAGGTCCGCGCAGGTTTTGCATGGCGATGACGCTCGCCGTCTCGCTAGAAAGCTGTACCGCAAATCCGTCCGCAAAAAGCCGCGTCACGCTCAGGCATGCGCCGTTTACCGCGACGCTATCGCCAAGCGCAGGTCGGTATCTCGCGCGCAGTCGCAGCGAATCGCCGCTAAAGCTCGCAACCTGCGCGATCTCTCTGATCAGTCCGTTAAACATTATGAGCCTTTGGAATTTTTACGTGATATTAGCGTAGAATTTTGAAATTTTAAATTAAGCGAAGTTCGGCGAGCGCGAAGCCCGCCGAATGAAGTTTGAAATTATTTTTTAGAAACGATGAAATCGGCTAGCGCTTCGATCGATTCGTCGTTAAGTGAAGCTGCTTGACCTTTCATAACGCCCATCATGCCGAATTTGCCCTTGCCGTCGCCTAAGGTGCCGTCTTTGTAGCCTTTTAGGCTAGCGATGATATCTTCCTTGCTTAGGGTGTTTAGCGCAGGTACTTTGCCGCCAAGATAAGGCTTCTCGGCGTTAGCTCCATGACAGGCCACGCATTTTTTATACAATGTAGCGCCGTCTGCGGCAAACGCTGCCGAACTAAACGCCGCCAACACAGCGCATGCGATTAAAACTTTTCTCATTTTTCATCCTTTACGATTAAGTTGTGGCGCGCATTATAGTTGAAATTCTTAAATTTACGTTTAAAAATTTGGATTAATTTCTCGCGAGCGTGAACGCAAAAAACATTTTCCGCAAGCCGCGCACGGCGGAATTTAAAGGGCATCGATTAAATTTAAAGCAGGATCGGCAGGTGCAGCCCAAAACATGACGCGAGCTATGAGGCGCTGCGTTTTAGACGGCGGAATCCGCGGCGATGAAATTTCATTTGATCCGCGAAATCTCGCCGCCTCGCATCTTATAAATTTTATCTGCGGCGCCGAAGTATTTATCATCGTGCGAGATCGCAAAGGTCGTGTATCCGCGCGATTTCAGCTCGGGCAAAATTCGCTCGTAAAACTCCGCGCGAAACTGCGGATCGAGATCGGCCGCAAACTCATCGAGCATCAAAAATTTTCGCCCGTCCATCAGCACGCTTACGAGCGCCAAACGCTTGCGCTGCCCGCTAGATAGGCTCGTGGTGCTAAATTTAGCCCCCTTTAGCTCAACCTTATCCTGCAGGTGCGTAAGCGCTAGCCACTCGCGCGCTATGTCCGCATCGCCCGTAGCATAGTCGAAGAGATAAAAATCACTGAAAACCGCGCTTATGTTGTTGCTGTAGGCGCGCAGATCAGAGGGTTTAAGAGCCGCACCGTCGGCTAAAATTTCGCCTGCTTGCGGCGTATAAAGGCCCGCTAAGATCATAAAAAGCGTCGATTTGCCGCTGCCGTTTTCGCCGATTAAAAACACCGTCTCGCCCGCATTTAGCTGCAAGCTTACCCCCTTGATGCCGAATTTCCCGCCCGGATACGAAAAGCCCACGTCTTTAAGCTCCAAGCTGCGCCACGGCTGCATTTGCGCAAGCTCAAAGCCCTGCACGAACGGATCTAAGCCCAGCTCATTGATCTTTGCGTAAGCGATCTTTGCGCGCAGCACGCTAGGAAGCGAGAATATGAGCATCATCAAAGGCGCACGCAAAAAAAGCACCGTAAGCGCGATCGTTACGGCGTTTGCAAGCTCCGCTTTGCCGCCGCTAAGCCCAAAATAAAGCACAAAGCCTACGGCGCCTAGCATCATTACGTTCATAAAATTACTCGCAAACGCGCCGTAGACCTCGGCTCGCAGCGAGCTTTGGCGTAAATTTTGCGCGTTGGGCAAAAAGTCGTTTTCGTATAGGCTCTTTGCTTTGGCTAGGCTTAGCGACAGCTCCTTGTGCCCCTCGATCGCCGCGGCGTAGTTTTTATACAAAACGTCCTCGTTTTGGCGGTACAGATCGTAATTTTGCATGACTTTTTTCATCAAAAAGCGGTTGAAAATCATCAGCGCGCCGATCCAGACGAATAAAAACGCAAACATCATAGGCGCGATGTATAATACGTAGATACCGCAAAACAGCACGATCATAGCGCCTTGGATCAGCTCGGAGATGCGCATAAAGCCCTCGGTTAGGCGCGAAATATCGCTAGAAAGGGACGCAAGTAGGTTCGCCTTCGACGCAGCCTCGATGCGCTCGAACTTCGTATCGATGATCTGCTTGATGATCTTGGTGCGTAGATCGAACACGAAGTCGTTTTCCATCTTGCAAAGCATGATGCGGCTTAGCACCGAAAGCAGCAGAAATAGCGCCAAGAGCGCGAAAAATAGCGCGATGATGCGCCCGCCTCTTTCGGCGCCGTCAAGTAGATATTTATTGATAAAGCTTAAAATCAAGATCCCCGAGCCGCTGTAGATCGCGTTTAGCGCGAGCATCGCGAGGATTTGTTTGGTATATTTTTTCATCTTTCGCCCCAATAAAATTTGAGCGCAATTGTGGCAAAATTCGCTTGAAAAAACGGTTAAATTTTAAATCCGTTCTCATTTCGCGAATAAAATTTCACCCGGGTTGCGTAAAATTCCGACGTAAATTTATCCACTTTTGGCGCGCCAGGAGCGATAAGCTCTATCTGTGTTTACACTCCTGACAGGAATTAGCATATTAGGATTAAATTTGACGGATTGCAAAATTTTGAATCAAATTTAAAAACCTAAAGCGACAGAGTGCAAAATTTAACTATATTTTTAAATTTTATAAGCTTTGCCGGCTCTGCTAAAATACAAATTTAACTCTAGGCATCGCCCTTTTTGTTGCGCTCCGTGATGAATTTAGCTAATAAATTTATCTCCAATTTACTCACTTCAAATAGCGCCGTGATTTTCTTTTCGGCTAGGTCTAAATTTTTATTGCAAACGACCTTGAAATATCTACGCAGCTCGGCGTAATCGCTTGGATTGCTGATCATAAAATTACAAAACAAACCGTTTTTGCCCTGTAAAAATATCATATCAAAAACGCTATCAATGCCCTTGCCAAAATGAAAAATGATCTGGGGCAAAAGCACTACGCAGATCGTCGCTAAAATTATAAAAATAGATGTCGCTACGGGCAGAACTACAAACATCGCCGCCATGATAACGACAAGAAATATTATGCCTGATTTACCGCCGACGCTATCTAGCCCGTAATGTATCGGAAGCGCGTAGGATACTGTTTTGTGAAGCTTTCGTATTTGACGCGGCGCAATTTCCGCAAAAATGTTACCGTCAATTATCTTGACGATTTTATCATTATAAAAATAGACATAAGCGTTTCTATAGAAATTCATATCGAATTTTCTCCTGCCTATGACGAGCAAAAAGCATAATGAAATTTTAAATATATCGGAGTTGCCGCCAAAAAATACGTTTCTTAAAATTCCAAAAGCCATTAACGCAAGTATCAAAATAATCGAAATTTTTATGACTTGATTAGTTTCGTCTTTGATGACTAGCGGCTCTTTGTCGTAGTCTCTCGCAAATTTTCTCAGGCTTAAATTTAACTCATCTTGCATGCTCATTCCTATTTTGTTTGCGTAGTCAAAGTCTACTACAGCCTTCTCACGCCAGACGCACAGCTTATTTCAAGCCAAAATTTTGTTTGATGTAGATGTGCAAAATATCGATCGCGGCGGGCGTTACGCCACTGATCTCGCTCGCGGCAAAAAGCGTCGGCGGCGCAAAGCGATTTAGCTTCTGCACGATCTCGTTGCTAAGCCCTCCGATCTTGCTAAAATCGATCTGCGGCGGGATCGCGACGCCAAGCAGCCCCT
>NZ_CALIJF010000016.1 GCF_938018035.1 uncultured Campylobacter sp.
ATTTCATAGGCACGCCGTGCAAGAAGGGGCGTGGGATGTATTTTTGCAAAGCTGGGGTGTGGGCAGCTGCGCCGAGCTAAACATAAAAGAGCTCGTAAACGTGCTAGCGGTAATGGACGGCAAGGCCACTCCTCGCAGATTTGAGAGCGCAGCGACCGCTCCGCAAGTGTTTGCCATAAGAAACGCATGGCAAAGCGTAGCGGTAAACGTAAGCGAAACTGCGCTGCTAGCCTTTGTAGGGCGCATCATTAAGCAGCCTTGCGCCGATGTGTCAAAGCTAAGTAAAAAGCAAGCATCCTGGGTTATTGCCGCTCTTAGGAAAATGAGGGAGGCTAGATAGTGTTTTGCCCGAAGTGCGCACACGAAAAAACCGCCGTGCTAAAAACCATAAAGGGGCTAAAAAATATCCGTATGCGCCGCTGCGAAAAATGCGGCTATACCTGGATTACTGAAGAAAAACCGCTTAAAGATAAAGATCTGGCGGGTTACGTAGAGTATATTGACGAGATAGATAAAAAGGCATAAAAGGTTTAAAATCCACCTAAATTTGGTGAATTTAAAAGGTAAAAAATGAGAAATTTAGCTAGATCCTTAATAAGATTTAAAATTTTAAAAGCAAAGGGCGAGGTAGAAGCCTTGTTGCAAAACTACTCACAGACGCAAAGACAGAGGCTGGAGCAGATCTTAGATGAAATCGTAGCTCTTGGCACGCAAGAAACGGACGCGCCTACGTTAAAAAAGCTACTCTTAGATAAAGCTGCAAGTGCAAATATCGAGGTTAGCCCACAAGATTTAGAAAGCATATATATCATCCTTGCGCAAAAGGTGAGCAAAAAGCTTGCCGTAGCGGCTGCGGGGCACATTAAAGAAGCCGTTAAATTTAGCTTTGACACCGTCGATGCCGAAGCGATCGAGGCTATGCGCAAGGGATTTTATTGGATGGGCAAAGAATACAACGAAAGGCTGCAGAATAGGCTAAAAGATATTATCGAGCGGGTTTTTAAAGCAGAGATTGCAAACGAGGAGGTAGGCTCCGCACTGAAAGAGGAGTTCGGCTCCATTATAAACGCAGATGAGAGCTATTTTAAAGGAGTAGCCGATCATATCGCACTTCAGGCACAAAACGTAGCCGCCGTGACGCAAGGAAGCAAATACGGCGTGCAATTTTACAAGGTGCTTGCGATCTTGGACGAT
>NZ_CALIJF010000017.1 GCF_938018035.1 uncultured Campylobacter sp.
GCCGTTTGAGCTGCCGCAATGCACGTTTTACGCGCGCGATACGCAGTGGCTGATGGGGCCCGGTGCGCTTGATATTTGCGAGCCTTTCGGCATCGGGGTGATTTTTGAGGGTGAAAGACCGCTGCGCGTGGAAAATTTAGAGCTCAGCAGGGAGTATTAACCAAGGATAAAATTTTAAATTTAGAGGCGATTTTAAAATTTATACAGCACGCAAATCGGCGCGTTATAGCGCGCTCCCGCAGGTAAATTTAAATCGCAGCTCTTACCATTTTAAAATTTTGTAGCGCACCGCAGCGGCGAAGACACGCTTCGATAAATGCCGTCTAAATTTCATTTCCCGCGCCGTGTCGCGCAAATCCCTCGTTTGTGCCCTTAAAAGCGAGCGTTTATGACGGCGGCGCGAATGTAGGTGCAGGCAGTCTTGGAATTCTGCGTAAAATTTTGAAAGTATCCGCGCGCAACGGCGCGTAAAAAGCGCGCGAAAATTCGGCGTCTGGGCGCATGTCCGCTCATAGCCGCTACGGATTGAGCGAGCGAAGCGACAGAATTAAAACGCAGGGCGAGCGCGGGAAAAAATCGAAGATGGGTGCGGAGAGATGCAAAAAAAAGCGAGAAAAAGCGTAAAGGCGCGCAGCGGTATAGAGTAGGGTAGTGCGGGCTGCCGCAAATCAGGCTCGCAAATTGCGGATCGAAGGCGGGCTGAAACCAAAAGCTCGGCGCGCAAATTTGCGGATAAGAAAGTCGACGAGAGCAAAAAGTTGGGCGTATAGATTTACGGATCGGGCGTCTAGGGAAGGACGGGACGCGCGCCGCGAATTTAGCGATTTGGCTCGCAGAACGCGAATCAAAAGGCGCCGTAAGCAAAGAGGCGCGCAGCGAAATTTTGCGCTCCTTGAAATTTGATAAAATTTTGCCGCAAAATTTACGCTTTTTAAAATTCTATAAAATTCTGCTTGCAGAGCTTGCCCGTGAAATTTTTAAAGCTCTTGGCGGTCTGTTTTGAAATTTATAAAGCAGATCGCGGCACAGGCGTCGTCGAGTAAAATTTGAGATCAAAGCAAGCTGAAAGTAGAAATTTTAAGCGCGAGTAAATCGGGCTCGCAAATTGCGGATCGGGCGTCCGGCGCGGCAGGTGGCGCGGAGCGCAAATTTAGCGAGAAAATCGATGTATAAATTTCGCGCGCAAACCATCTTAAATTTAACGATCAAATTTTAAAACCGCTCTCGCAGCATCCCACCTCAAACTAGTAAATTTTAAAATTTCACCCTGCGGCATTCCTGCGCAAATTATTTAAATTTAATGATTAAATTTCAAAACTCGCCGTCTCGCATCACGCCCAAATTTACGCTCCGCCTGGACGGCATTTGACGCGCAGATCGCGCAAATTTCACGTTTTGCCTTACGGTATTCGGCGCGCAAATTCGCTCTGTATTACGCGCGCAAATTTCACGACAAAATTTCACGACGTTTCGGGCTTTGTAACTTACAGCTTCCTAAGTTTTGCGATCTCATCGCGCAGTGCGGCGGCCTTTTCAAACTCCAGTGCTGCCGCGGCGTCGAGCATCTGCTTGCGAAGCTCCTTTAAGATCTTGGCGCGCTCGGCGGCCGGCATCTTCTCTAAATTGGCACCCTTTCTTAAA
>NZ_CALIJF010000018.1 GCF_938018035.1 uncultured Campylobacter sp.
TTCGGTTCGCAAAATACGACGAGATATTTATCACGCAGCCCTTGCTAGTCGCAAGCGCGCCCAAAAGCCCCTGAGTAAGCAGATAGGGCGCTTTGACGTTTAGGTTTAGATGGGCGTCCAGCAGCGCTTCGTCGGTCGCCTCAAACGGTACGAATTTTCCCAACCCGGCGTTATTTACAAGGATATCTATCTTAAGAGGTAGCGCTAAAATGCGCTCGCAAAGGCCTTTTATCGTTTTGCTTTGCGCCAAATCTGCCTCTACCGCGTAAGCTTTCACGCCGTAACCGCCCAATGCCTCCTGCGCGATTTTTAATTTCTCCTCGCTTCTGCCGAGCAGGATCAAATTTGCGCCCTCTTCGGCGAAACACTTTGCGATGCCAAGCCCTATGCCGTCGCTTCCGCCCGTAATTACGGCTGTTTTGCCCTCTAATCGTTTCATACTTTTCCTTTCAATACCTAAATTTAGGTTCTAAAAATTTGAGCGAGATTTATGGATCTTGCAAACTTCGAAATTTTGCAGGCCTTAAAATTTTACCCGTTTTAAAATTCTATTAGTTTAAAATTCCGCCGACTTCGGAATTCTGCGGTAGAATTTTGCCGATCAAATTCTACCGACCTTAAAATTTTACGACAAAATTTCGCCGACTTTGAAATTTCATATCTCAAATCCTACGATAAAATTTCACGGCAAAATTTCATCGTAAAGCTCGCGGCGGAATTTCATCCGTAAATTCCACCCAAACTGCGCCGCTTGGCTTACAGCACCTGTTTTACGCTGCTAGCCGTGATTTCAAGTAGCCTCGTAGCAAAAGGGAATTTCGCCTTCGTTTCTTCAAACTCCGCGCCACTATCAATAAAACGCGCCGTGCCCTTCACTACAAAGCCACGCCCCGCTCCGAACCTGCCTGCTAGCTCCTTTGTAGCGACGCTAAGCTCGACGTTTGGATTAGCCTCCACATTACTTTGCGTCTTTTTCATACCCGCAGCCGGGATGAGGATGCGATCTCCCTTAATGACGAGATATCTGTTCCACGTATTGCTGATATGAGCCTCGCCCTGCGCGCAGGTAGCGATACCTACGGCGCATTCATAATTCAAAATCTCCAAAAATTCCTTGCTAAACATTTTTTCTCCTTAAATTTACATTTTAAAGCTCGCGATTTTGGCTGACAAGCCCCGCGCGCAACTGAAATTTTAACTACCTCCGCTACTTTCCGCCGCGGTTAAATTTTATACTTCAAAAGCGCGTCTTTTTCGGCTTTGCTTACGCGAAAGCTATCACGGATCTTCGATATCGCCTTGTTTTGGATAAATTTAACCGCCCGCTTGCTCTCCAAAAACGCAAGCGTGATCTCGCGCTGCTTGATAAACATCTCCGCTATCGCCCACGCCGCGCCCATCTGCACGTAGTACCGCTCGTCGCTTTCGGCAGCGCAAATTTCAAGAAATTCTTTAGGCGAGATCGCGCCCATATTTCGCATAAAATAAACGTAGAAAAATCGCCTCTCAAACTCGTCCGCGCCGTTTTTAGCCTGCTTTAGTAGCGCGTCCGCAAAAGCGGCGTTCCTGAATTTCGGAGCAAACATATCACAAACCGCCCAATTTGGCATCGTTTTGATAAAATCGCTCGCAAGCTCAAATTTCGCCTCATCCTGCTTCAAAAGCATTATGAAAAAGCCCTTTAGCACGAACTCCTCGTGAAAAACGGGCTTATAATTTTGCAGCTCACGCCGCGCTTCATCTGCTCCACCCAAAGCGGAGAAGCTTTTGCGGGCAAGCGCGCGCAGCGTGGGAGTGCGCACGCCCAAAATCTGCGGCGCGGGTATTAGGCGCTGCGAAAATTGCGCGAACTTCTCCTCGCTTAACGCCCGCAGCTGCCCTAGCATCTTTTCTCGTAAATCCATGACTTTCCTTTAAAGTTGATCGTAAATTTAATCGCGCGCGAGATTACGATTTTATAACGGCGCACCGAAATTTCGCCGCACAGGGCTTTTATTTAAACAGATCGCGCCGCACGCTCAAACTAATCATCGCCCGATAGATCGCGTTTAAGTCGCTTGCCGCACTCGCTCAAAGTCTTTTGCCTAAAAAACGCGACTGCTAAATCGCGCAGTATGCCTCAGGGCAGAGCAAGTCGTGCCACTAAAGCCGCTTAAATAAAGCTCGGCGCGTCGTTTGAAAACAAAATCAGATCTCCGCTATGCGTATTTTCGCTCAAAACCCGCTGCAAATCGCGCTTATCTTTCAAAACGATAGTCTTTGCGGGGTCTATCCTACTTTGCAGCACCTCGGAATTTAGCTCGCCCGTGATGATCGCGAGATCAAAAATTTCATCGATTTTGGCGGCGAGCGTCTCGTTATCCTCGCGCATGCTCTCGACGATGCCCGGCGTGATGATGACCTTGCGCCCGCCGTAGCTTCGCATCAGCTCGTAGCTTTGCAGCATGCCGCTTAGATTACCGTTGAAGCTATCGTCAATGATGATCTTGCCGCCCGCATCGAGCCGCGCGAGGCGGTGCTCGACGGCGTCGACGCGTTCGACGCGACTTTTGATCTTATCTGCGCTAAGCCCTAAAAATCGCGCGATCTTTATGCACGCGGCGAGATTTGCCGCGTTAAATTTGCCCAAAATCGGCGCGAAAAACTCATGTCTCTTTCCTTGTTCGCTACGCCCGTTTGAAATTTTACGCTCACTCAAAGCTTCTTGCGCGCCCTGCTCTTTGTCGCCGCAAATTTTATCGTCGCTAGCGGCGCGAGCGGCTTGTTCACAAAATTCTCGCTCGCTTTGTTCGGCGCAGGATATGGAATTTGCATCGTCAAAATCGGCGCCGTAATTTTTAGAATTTTTGTCTTTTTCCGCGCATGCCGCACTGCTTGCATCTAAGCTCAAATCGCCCTGCCCTTCGCCACCTGCGGCGGATGTGTCTGCATGCAGCGTGGAATTCTCTCCGCTTACGAGGGGCTCATTCTCGCTCAAGTTAAGACTAAATTTTATTCCGTCCAGATCCGCACCGCAAATTTCCAGCCCCTCGTCGTAGATCGTGACGCGCTCATCTGGGCTTTTTTGCGTGGAGCTGTGCAAAAACGCATGCTTTAGCCGCGCGCTTGTGAGCGCTTCGAGCTTGGTTTTGCGGATGTTTTCGATGCTTTTGAAATACTCGATGTGTTGCGCGCCGATCTCGCCCACGACGACGATCTGCGGTGCCAAAAACTCGGTGATCTCGGCGATATCGCCGCTTAGCCTGGCGCCTGCTTCGGCGATGTATATCTGCGTATCTGCGGGTAGCGCCTCGTTTACGTCGCGCACGAGCCCTGCTAGCGTGTTTACCGAGCGCGGCGTCTTGTAGCAGCGAAAGTCGCTTTTTAAAATTTGATACAAGAAATTTTTAATGCTCGTCTTGCCGTAGCTCGCAGTGATCTGAATGATCGTAAGGGAGGGCATCTGGGCCAGTTTTTTGCGTGCGGCGGCCTTAAATTTCGCAGCCTGCGCCCGCTCGTAAGCAAAACTCGCCGCAAGAGCGGCGCCAAGCGGTAAGAAGATCGGCAAAATCGGAGCTTCTGCGGCATAAAACGCGGCGCTAAAGCCAAACGCACAGAGCGCTAAAATCACAAAAAATCGCTTCACGCGCGGCGTAAAGACGAGCTTTTTATCAAGCCCTCTTTGCCAAAAATAAAGCGCTAGCGCATAGACCGCGACGATTAGAATTTTAGCGATGTGCAGGGCATGGAGGGGCGCGGCGCCGAATTTGGCCGCACAGAGGCCCACCGCGATCTCGCAGCCAAAATACGCCGCCAGCGGCAAAATCAAAAAATAGAGGTGCCACGCGGGTTTGGTGAAGTGAAAGATGATGCGCGCGGGCTTGTACGAAAACCACTGCAGGCAGGTGATCAGATAAAAGCCGAGCATCAGGACGAATGCCGCGTGCGCGATCAAAAATATTATATTCATCTTTTAAAATTCCTTTTTATTTACGCGCCCGCTTTGCGAGCCTGTGCGGGCAAACGCGGCGAGCTCGGACTAACCGGCATTCGACTTCATTTGCAAATTTTACGAATTTTCGCTTTGCAAATTTTATTTTTGTAAACTTCGCTAGCTCGTAAATTCACGCTCTCGCGTTGGCTGCACGAGCCGCGCGCTAGATAAATTTACGCTGTCGCGCCGCTCTTTCGTTATTGATACTGTGCCGCGCCACGTCTCCATTTTCGATACCGCACAGTATCCATCTCTCGCGACCTGGAATTTTCGCGCGCTGCGTATCTTACGATATTGAGACCTACCTCGCGCAATGATTTGCATTATTTACGGCACATAGACCTTATGTCGCGGTAAATACATGGCGCGGTGCGACTAAATTTAATTGCCCGCTTTTCGGTGCACGCACGCGGTTTTGTCGTCTATTGTACGGCTGCCGCAATCGCGAGCGCAGAGCAGAAACGATCCGCTACGGCGTAAAATTTTAAAATTTAACGCGGCACGCCGCAATTTGAGCTTTGCGTTTTGAATTACACACCCAAAGAGCAGATTTTGCGCCGCTAAATTTTAAATATATGCCGCGTGCTCGCGACTTTATAATCTAAATTTACGCCTTGGCTTGCGATTTTAGCGCAAGCACAATGCAAAATTTAAAACGCGCGCCGCAAGATAAGCCGTATTAAAGCGCCGCATTGAAACGCTTTTTAAAATACACTCGCTGCCACCTCGCTTTTCGCGCGATCTATTTTTGCAACTAAAGCGCGATTTTTAGCGGCACTTAAATTTCGCGGCTAAATTTTAAAATTTACACTAAATTGCGTTTCGTTTTAAATTTAGTGCGGCGCCAAATCGTTAAATTTAGCTGCCGCTAAGCTCCTTTTCGATCTGCTCGCCGATAAAATCCGCGCTTTGCAAAAAGAAAAAGTGATCCCCCGCCAGCGGATAAAATTTGCTGTTTTTAATGAGCAAGTGGATCAGCTCGCCGCTTTTTAGGCTAGTGGCGCGATCGTCCTTGCCCCAAAAGATGAGCGCATTTTGCGGGCTTAGCGCAGAAAAAATATCGCGGAAGTCCTCATTTACGACGTTTTTTAGCGTCTCATACATCGTCTTGCTCATACCTGCGGCATCCTTGCTCGCAAACGCACGCCAAAGCCCCGCCAGTCCAAGTCTTTTTAAAATTTTAAAAATCGCGATTTTGGCGCGCACGGCAAAAGGCTTGGGCTCGATGATACCGGCGCTGCTTAGCAGTATGAGATTGCGCGGAGCCAGCAATGCAGCGATCTTGCCGCCGAAGCTGTGCCCCATGATCGCTGCGGGCTGCCTGCCGAAAGCCGCGATAAAGGCACGCATAATCTCCGCGTAATCCTCGCTGCCAAGGGCGCGCGCGGGCTGCGAGCTGGCGCCAAATCCCGGCAGATCGACGCACACTAACGCGTAACGGCGGAATTTATCCGCAAAAACCCTAGACATAAGCGCCTTGTTTGCGCCCCAGCCGTGCAGCACCAAAATATATTCGGCACGCTGCAGGTTTGAAATTTCGTAGCTGATTTTGTAGCTCTCGCCGCCGCAGACGAGCTCCTTACTCGCCACCGCCGCTCCTTTTGGCGTAAACGGCCTTGAGTAGCTCGACTGCTTTTTCGAGCCGCTCAAACTCGCTCATACTGATCATCACGGCTTCAAATTTGTTGTTTTTGACGATCAGGGCTTTTTTGATCTCTTGGTTTTTGATCTTGTTTAAAACGGTGCTGAAGTTGCGCACGATCTCGGTAGCGGTGTAAATTTCGTCTTGATTTATCATGGCTTGACCTTTGGGGTAAAATTTTACGCAAAATTTAGCGTAAAATTTTAAACGATTGGCTACTTATTAGCGGTGATTTTGGTGATCAGCTCGTAGCTTACAGGGATCTGCCTCATCGGCGGCAGCGACGAAGCAAGAGCTGCTAAAACCTCGGAGAAATCATCAAATAGGTAGTTTGCGAGGCTGCCTGGGTTCGGATTTATCTCGTTTAGATAAATTTCGCCCTCTTTTTCAAAAAAATCGCAGCGAATGAGCGCGCCATCGAATGATCCTGCGTTATAAAGCCGCGTAAAGGCGTCTTTCATCTTGCCCTCTAGCAAAGCGCCAGGACGAGCGGGCTCGATCGCGCCACTACGCGAAAAATCCAAATATTTACGATCGAAATTTAAATAGCCCTCTTTTTTTGGCTCTTCGATGTTTGAAAATACGATTTTGCCGTCTATTTTAGCGCCTGCGAGATTAAATTCCTTTACGTTTTCCCAGTATGGCTCTACGATCGCGCTATCGTCCAGCTCAAAAGCCTGATCCAGCGCGTAGCTAAACTCGCTTTCGTTCTTGGCTATCGAAATTCCGATGCTAGAGCCCAAATGAGCGGGCTTAACGATGATCGGAAAATTAAAATTAGGCAGGCTGGTACGATTTACGATCTCATACGGCAAGGTTTTTACATTTGCGATTACAGCTAGGTGCTTGGTTAAAATTTTATTATAGCTTAGCACGCTAGCTTCTATGCGAGGTCCGATATAAGGGATGCCAAAAAACTCAAATAGCGCTGCCATTTTGCCATCCTCGCCGTCGCAGCCATGGATTAGATTGATATATGTGCCGACTTCTAGCATGCTTTTGCTAAACATTCCACTCTCAAAAAATCCGCCCGCACCGATACTAAGCTCTTTTGCTTTAGCATAGCCGCCCTGCTTAAAATATGCCGCGCGCATATTTTTATCCTCAATGCGGTAAAATTTACGATTTTTATCGCAAAATATAAACTCCAAGTCCCAGCCTTTTAGGGCATTTTTGACGGCAATTGCCGAGATGATACTTACTTCGTGCTCGTAGCTCTGAGCTCCAAAAACTAAGCCAAATTTCATTGTTTTCCTTCAAATTTTATTTTCTACGCTAATTTTTTTAACGCCTCTTTGACAAGATCTGACGTATTCGTGCTACTGCAGCCCGCTAAGATTTGATTGATCTTATCGCGCTTAAATCCAAGGCTTTGTAGCGCGGACGCCGCTTCGTTCTTATAAGTCTCGCTAGGACCGAATTCCATTAGCTTCGCATCGCCCAGTTCGGCAATGATCCGTCTAGCGGTCTTTGGACCGATACCTGGAACTGAAGTTAGCGTCGCAGCATCCCCCGTAGCTACGCAACGCGCGAAATCCTGCGGAGCGAGCGTCGAACAAACCGCCATCGCCGTGCTTGCACCTACACCGCTAAGCTTGATTAGGGTTTCAAACATCCTTTTTTCACTCTCGTCTAAAAACCCGTACAGCGAATCGGCATCCTCGCGCAGAATTTGAACGCACGCAAGCTCGGTCAGCCTGCCCTGCGTGAGCTTCGCGGAGGTATTTAATGACAATGAAAGAGCGTAGCTCACGCCGCTAGCGCATTTAATGACGCAAGCAGTGGGCTCTTTGCGCGTGATAATTCCTTCGATCGCCGCTATCATCTAAGAGCCTTTAAAATTTCGTTTATGCTCTCATTAAGCGCTAAATTTAGGGCATTATAAATGCTTTGCGAGCTAGGATCAGGCACGAAAACGCGCTTAGTGACGATGCCTGATTTTATGCTTTCTAAAGAATTTAAAATTTCATATCCCATCGTAACGGTTGCCTGATCGTTATCGATCTGAAGCGCTACGATACTGGTTTTTAGGCGCAAATCCCGCTCTTTTGGCACGAAGATCGGATTTAGCGAGCAGGTGGAAAATGCCGCATCTAGCAGCGCCTTATATACCATCTCGCTAGGCATCGTGATAAATTTGGCGTCGCTTGCGAACCGCGTTCGGTTTCTAAAATCCACTATTAAAATATCCCGTCTATCGACAAGATCGGTCGCCGTGATGGTGTCGATAAAGATATTTTTACGTGCACCGCTAGGATTTACGCAGCGCTTTTGATCATAACGCAGCTCGTAGTAGGTGTATGGCTTAGCCTGCTTAGCTAAGCAGCCGCCTAAAAATATCGCTGTCAGCGTCGCAGCAAGCGTAAACTTTATAAAATTTTTCATCTTTATTCCTTTTTATCGTCGCGATCCGCGCCTTTAGAAGTGTCTTTGAAAAAGAAATCGTAAGGATTGTCCTCTAGCCTAAACATCGCGCCTTGGAATTCTCTAAGCGATTTTTTTAGCTCGCCAAGAGTGTTTTTTGCCTCCTCAAGTGTAGGATCCAAGATCGCTTTTAGATTGTACTCGCCGCGATCGATACGCTTAGTGATGATGCCTGCGGTTTTATCCAGCGAATTCGATAGATTGGCAGCACTCACGGCAAAAGCGTTTAGATTATCTAACAGCGCGTCTAGCTCTTTCTCGCGCTCGTTTAAATTTGCTATGAGAGTATTTACGTTAGCAAGCAGTGCGTCTAAGCTTTGGAATTTTTTCTCATCGCTTAGCTCAGCGCTAAATTTATCCATCGAAGATAGAATTCTATCCACTTTATCGGTATTTTGCTTAGACAACAGCCCATTAATCTTAAAGATCATCTCACTCACGCTATCGGTGATGACTTCGGCTTTGGAGCCGATTTTATCAAGAAGCGTTTTATCCAGCGCAATTATCGGCTTTTTATCATTCGGCGGAAAAAGCTTGCCGCTTCCTTTCGTGATATTTATAAACGCGATTCCACTGATGCCTTGAGATTCTACCTTAGCGACGCTATCTTGCGAGATCGGCAGTTTGCTTTTTACCGAAATTTCAATCTCGATGATCGCATTTTCGATATCGGCAAAGTCGATACTTTTGATGATGCCCGCATTTACGCCGATAAATTTAACCTCAGAATTCTCCTTAATGCCTACGGGAAGCTCTTTTGTGTGGATATAGTAGGAGCGGTAGCTCTCGCCGCGGTCGGTCTTAGTAAGCATCCACCACATAAATGCCGTAAGAGCCGCGACGCAGATCATAACAAATGCGCCTACTATCGTGTATGAAGTTCTATTTTCCAATCTTTTCTCCTAATTTCAGAGCGTAAAATTTAAGCCCTGCGATATGCCTTAAAATAGCCATTTGGGCTTAAATTTTAAAACTTAGCACTTTCTCAAATAGTCGCAAAATTTGCAGAATCATCTGAGTTTAAATTTTAAAGCTTAGCGTGCATTTTGAAATTTCAAAATATCGCCGCGCCGTATTTTAGCGTAAAATTTTACCGCCCCGGTTTAATTTAACGCCGCTTGCTCGTCAAAATTTTAAAATTTAAAAGCGCTATCCAATAAATGCGCCCTTAAATACGACCCGCCTAAATTTTAAAATTTCGATTGAGCCGCTAAGGTCTAAATTTTAAAATTTAAGCCCTGCGGAGCCCGGAATTCCTCGCTAGGTTTAAAATTTAAAATTCTTCCGCTGCTATTTTAAAATTTCAGCTCCTACCTATCTAAATTTTACCCGCCGCGAGCTGTATTTTAGCTCGGTAAATTTCAAAGCCTAATCTCTTTGTCGCATCTTAAATAACTCTTCAAGCGGATTATTCTCTAGGCTTGAAATCTCCTCGATGTTTCCTTCAAAAGCGATTTTCTGATTATCCACGATCAAAAACCGATCCAAAATGTCAAAGATACTATCCACGTCGTGCGTCACCATCACGACCGTGACGCCGAGGCTGTCTCTAAGCTCGCAAACAAGCCTATCAAGGGCTCTGGCGCTGAGCGGATCAAGCCCCGAGTTTGGCTCGTCCAAAAATAAAATTTCAGGGCTAAGTGCTAGCGCGCGAGCCAGCGCCACGCGCTTTTTCATACCGCCGCTAAGCTCGTTTGGGCTAAGCGCAGCAGCCTCCTTCTTAAGCCCCACCTTTTGGATCCAAAACATCGATAGCTCATCTATCTCGCGCTCGCTAAATTTAGAGTATTCGCGCAGCAGCACGCCTGCGTTTTCGAGCACGCTCATCGAGCTGTAAAGCGCGCCGAACTGAAACATCACGCCGCATTTTAGGCGGATCTCGTTTTGCTCCGCCTCGCTCGCGCGCCAAATATCGCGCCCGAAAATTTTAATCTCGCCGCTTTGCGGGCGTTTTAAAAATATGAGGGTTTTCATTAACGTCGTTTTGCCGCTGCCGCTGCCGCCTAAAAAGCCGTAAATTTCGCCCTTTTTGACGCTAAAGCTCACGCAATCGTGCATAACGCGCGATCCGTACGCGGTAGTAACGTCGCGTGCGACTATGATTTTAGCGCTTTCGCTGGATTGCACTTGCTCGCTCATAGTCCGATTTCCGAAAACAGAACCGCAAATACCGCGTCGATCGCGATGACCCAAAATATCGCATTTACGACGCTAATGGTGGTGTATTCGCCGATGCTTTGGGTATTTCCTTTTACTTCGAAACCCCGCATGC
>NZ_CALIJF010000019.1 GCF_938018035.1 uncultured Campylobacter sp.
TGCCGCACCCTGCCTGTGACTGGATAGAGCGCGCGCGATCATCTCAAGCTGTGGATGCCACGGCTGATTGGTGTAGATGAGGTAGCCGCCGCTTTTTACGCTGCTTGAAAAGCCTTGTAGCGCAGTGCGCACGACCGAGTTATCAGGAAAAAGCTCAAACAGCCCAGACACGACGCCTAGTGTATATGCATCCTGCAGACCCTCGTAGCTAGCGGCTTCGAATGCATTTGCCTGCGTAAAGCTCGCGACGTCCTGCAGCCCGCGCTCTTTTATCATTTCACTGCCGGCTTTTACGTTTATGTCGCTGTAGTCGCGTAGCGTTATGCGCTCAAATTTATGCCCCTGCGCAGCGTCTAGTATGTATCTGCCGTGTCCCGAGGCGATGTCGAGCAGTCGTAGTGGCTCGCCGCGCTCCTGTAGCTTTGCTACGGCTTGATCGATAGCTAGCTTGATATTTCGCTTGCGCTCTCTGATACCGCGCCAGCCGATAGCGTTTAGGTAAAATTTGTCGATAAATTTAAAAAATTTATTCGCCCCTTGCGGTTCGTTTCGGTAGACATAATCAAGCGTACTGCCGCTATCGTAGCCGGTATTTTCGCCGATCTTTAGCCCGCCGACCCACGGCGAAACCGCCTGCATAAATACCCGCTGGAATTTAAACCGCAAATTTTTCGGGCTAAATCTTGGCAGCGGCGTAGCTAGCCTATCGGCCTCCTCGCGGCTAAAGCCGTATTCGTCCGCGTGCGTGCAGTCCACCTCGCTAAAAGGCGCTCTAAAGCGCTCGCCGACAAACTCACGCACTATCTCAAACGCCCTCTCCCGCTCGCTCTCGCCCAGCGTATCGTGGTAAAATCCCTCTAAAATCTCGCGCCTTTTTACGCGCGCGCCAAGAGCGTTGTAAAACTCGTGCTGCGGGGCGTGCTCCACGACCCAATCATCGCCCGAGATCAGCAGTAGCGTAGGCGTCGTGATCGCGGCGGCGTCCGAAACCACGCGCTGCGCCGCTTCGTAAAGCCCAAGCAGTATGCGCACCGAGATCGCGCGAGTGATGAGCGCATCGGCGTCGTAGCTTGCCTGACGCTCCTTGTCGTGAGTGAGATAGTGGGCCTTGACGTAGCTGTTTACGAAAAAATTTCCGCGAGCGGAGTAGATCGCCTTTAGTCCCGCTCTAGCAAACGGTACGTAAAGCTTCACGCTAAACGCCGGACTAGCTAGCACCGCGCAGCGAACGCGCGGAGCGTAGTCGTGCAACCACGCCGAGACCAGCACCGCGCCCACGCTTTGAGCTATCACGGCTAAATTTTGCGTCTCAAAGCCAAATCTCTGCTCGATATGCGCCACAAACTCGTCCACGTCGGCGATGAGGCGGCCGATACTGGGCGCATCGCCCCGCTCGCCGTCGCTCCTGCCGTGTCCGCGCTGATCCCACGCAAAATAGCTCAAACTCTCGTCCGCTAGCCCCTCCGCCACGTGCGTCGTCCTGCCCGAGTGCTCGTGTCCGCGGTGAAATATCGCTACAGCTTTGGCGTTTGGCGCGGCTTTAAATTTGAGATTTTGCTCAGCGTTTTCGCTAGGCGTTTTGCTCAAATTTGACGCAGCGCATTTGCCCGTTTCGTTTAAATTTGAGTCCGAGTTTTCACCGCCGTTTGGTAAATTTTGCTCGTCCGATTTGCCTTCGCCGCCAAAATCAGACTTCGCATTTTCATCCGCGCCGCCTGCTTGCTCGCTAGTCAAATTTGACGTTTCGTTTGCGGCCCCGGTGCTTAAATTTGATCCGTCAAATTTGCCGTCCTCGTTCAAATTTACTTCATTTACGCCCGGGTTTTCGCACGCCACGTCGCTAGCCAAGCGGTATCTGTAAAATATCCTCGCCCCGTCGCTGGTTATAAAATAGCTCTCTTTAAACTCCATTTTTTACCTTTCTTACTTAAATTTATCGGTTTTTACGCTTATTTTATCCTAAAATGCCCCGTTATCTCGTAAACATTTAGCACGTCCTCCTCCTGCGCGCCAAGCCCGATGTTGTGGATCACGAGCGGGGTTTTGTCGGCGGCAAATTTATCCGAAACTATGCCGATATGCGGCCTGCCGTTATCCAGCCGCCACGTCACGATATCGCCGGCTTTAAACTCGCCCTTTGCCTCGTAACCCTTGCGTTTTAGATAGGTGGCGATGTTTGGCACGCGGCGATGATCGATATCCTGTCCGTGCAGCGCCCTAACTACGACGTCGGTGCAAACGCCTCTTATCATATCCACGTCGCCCATCGGATAGGCTAGCCTCTCGTACGAAGGATCGTAAAACAGCGTCCGCCCGACCTGTACCCTAGCGTCTTGCACGAGCTTTTCGGCCGAAAATGCAAAGGCAAAATTTGCCGCGAGTGCTAAAAGTAAAATTTTGCTCCAAATTTTCATCAAAACCTCACGCGTAAAAATATCTAACTATGTGAAAAAATATCGGCGCCGCAAAGCACAGCGAGTCCATACGATCAAGCATCCCGCCGTGCCCGCTGATCATGTAGCCCCAGTCCTTGACGCCTAGATCGCGCTTGATCGCAGACATAACGAGCCCTCCTAAAAAGCCCATCATACAAACGGCAAGCCCGATGAAAAACGCCCCTACCGCGCCAAAAGGCGTGAGATGATGCAGATACGCGGCCAGCGCGCTAGCGCTAAGCACCCCTCCCGCAAAGCCGACCACCGTCTTAGACGGGCTGATGCTAGGCGCGATCTTGCGTTTGCCAAAAAGCTTGCCCCAGACGTACTGCAGCACGTCGCTAGATTGCACGATCAGGATCAAAAACAGCATCAGCTCCATGCCGCTACCTTGCTTAAGATCCAGCAAAAGAAGTGCCGGTATGTGCGAGATACAAAACACGCAGATCATCAGCGCCCACTGGATCTTCGTCGAGCGCTCCAAAAAGTATGCCGCGTCGCCGCAAATAGCTGCCAAAATCGGCAAAAACAAAAATCCGTAAACCGGGATAAATATCATCGCCATCGCATACCAATCAGCATATATAAATATATACTGCGCGGGCAAAATCACGTAAAAGCACGCCACGAGCGCGATGTGATCGCCTCTGCGGATGTAGATGAGCGACAAAAACTCGCGCAATGCGGCAAAAGATACGAGCAAAAACAAAAATATCACGGCGTTTTTGCCCATATAAGTAAACGCAAAAATGACCAAAATCATCGCCCACCAGGCGTTTATGCGCGAGGTCAAATTTGCGATAGTTTTGTTCTCGGCGCCAAATTTTGCCTTTAGGATAAAGGCAACGACGCTAGAGATGACTAGCACCGCGATGAGTCCTAAAAATAGATTTAAGATATGATTTTGCGGGTTCATTTTAGTGCCTTTTGGTTAAATTTAAAGCTAAATTTGACATCTGTTTTGAAGCGCCCGAACGAGCTGAATTTACGCGCGTTTGGTTTGCTCTGCGGGCGGCTTGCTTGATTAAATTTGTTAGCGAAAAAAGCTCGCGCCTTGGGCTCGCGCTTGGGTCAAATTTGTTTTGTGGCGAGGCGAGCGCTTTAGCCCGTGTTTCGCGTTCAAATTTGACGCTTTTAGCCGCCGCTCTCAAAGGCTCGCCGTCAAATTTTTCGTAAAAATCGGTCGCAAATTTACCTCGCTCGTTTGACCTTTTCGTTTGACGGATTTATAGGACTCAAATTTACCGCCCTGGCCAAAGCCGTCGCGCTAGGCTTTCGTTCTATCATTTTGCGTATCGCTCATCGCTAGCAGCGCGTCCTGCGCCTTTTGTAAAAACTCGCCCTTGCCTTCGCCTCCGTACGATATCTCCTCGCCTACGATCAGCTCGCAAAGCAGCGGGATGGGTATCATAAAGCCCTTGGGCAGGACGTTGCGCGCGTTTTTGATCCAAATCGGCACCAAAGGCACGGAGGGGCACTCCTGCGCCAAACGAAATACCCCGCTTTTAAACGGCTGAAGTGCTAGGTCGTCGTTCATCTTGCGCGTGCCTTCCGGAAAGATGATGAGAGAGTGCGTCTGCAGCGCGTCGCTCATTTGTGCTAGTGCTTCTAGCGGGTCTTTGCGGCGACTTATTAGCACCATGTTAAACACGTTTTTAGCAAGAAACCTGCGCACGGGCCCGCCCTCCCAGTACTCCGCCGCCGCGACGGGGCGCACGCGCTTTCTCACGCGGTAGGGCAGCGAGACGAAAATCAGCAAAAAATCGCCGTGGCTAGCGTGGTTCGCGTAGTAAATTTTAGTACCCTCGCCGATATTTAAAAGCTCCTGCGGCGGCCGTACGCCCGTGATAAATATCGTGATGCGGCAAAGGATAAAATCAAGCGCGGCCGCTAAAAAATTTTTCATCTTGTATCCTTTTACTCTTTTGTTTTTCAAATTCATTTTTTGTGACGCCCTCAATTTTACGATTGCGTGCGGCAAATGAGCTTCTTGCCCATCTCGCTGAAAACGAGCTAGACATAAATTTGAGGCGATTAAAGCTGATACGGTTTTAAGTAATGCCTACAATTTGCCGCTTTTGCTACTTGCCTTTGATTTCGCCGACTTTGATAAAACGCTCGAAATTAACTAAGCGCATTTTGCGGGCCGCGTCTTTTAAAACGTCTAAATTAAGCGGACAAATTCGTCGCGATATTTTATCCTCGTCTCAAAAAATCTCGTAAATTTAAACAAGTCCAAATTTATAACGATTACGTGCCCGCGCCGAGGCGAGCTTAAAACTTTTGCAATTATATCAAATTTAGACAAATTTACCTTGCGTAGATTTTGGAGATAGCTATTAAATTTATCCTCGTCCGAGGCTCCTTATTCCCCGCTTTTTAGTCCCATCCTCACGCGGTTTGCGCAAGTAAGCGCAAGCAAAAATATCGCGGCGTAAAGTACCCAGCTAAACCACTCTGGCAGTCGCCCAGATAGCGCATATACCGTACCGATAAGCCCAAATATAAACGCGCGGTCGCTCTTGCCCATAGGCCCGTCATATCGCCTACCACAACCGTGCACCTGCCCTAGAACGCCTAAAAACTCACTCATAAAAGATAGAAAGATAACGAGCACGATAACGCCCCAGTCAAACGGCGCTACGAAGGCAAACGGCAGATACAGCGCGGCGTCCGAGATGACGTCCGTAGCTTCGTTTAGGTAGCCGCCCAGCGGGCTTTTTTGATTAAACTCGCGAGCCAGCATGCCGTCGATGGCATTTAGCGCCATACGCAAAAACATCCAAGCGGGCAGCAGAAAAAATAGCGTCGAAACTTCGGCGAATTTTATCAGAAGTCCGCCCAGCAGAACGGAAATGACGCAGGCTGTGATCGTGACTTGATTTGCGCTGACGCCCGCGCCGTGAAGACGTCT
>NZ_CALIJF010000020.1 GCF_938018035.1 uncultured Campylobacter sp.
ACTGCTTCGGCATAAGCGTGCGGCTGATCGGCCACAGCCTCGTGCCGCTGCCGCCGCTTAGGATTATATTAGTCATTTAGGCCGTCCTTAAATTCCTCATATTTTTTCTCGACATAGCTTTTGATCTCGGACTCAAAGCGCGCGCGCGAAAATTTTAAAGAATTTTCTCTGATTTTTGTAGGCTCAAATTTATCATAATTTTGCTCAAATTTAGCTACGGCGGCGAGCAGCTCCTTTGTATTTTGCTCCATAAAATACAGCCCGCTCTCGCCGTCAATCACCGTCTCGCGAGCGCCGCCGCGCCCAAAGCAGATCACCGGCGTGCCGCACGCCTGCGCTTCTACCGGCGTAATGCCGAAGTCCTCCTCGGCGGCAAAAACAAACGCCTTTGCCCGCCCCATTAGATCCGCCATCGTTTCATCGTCTGCAAAGCCCAAAAGCTCGACATTTTTGCCCGCTTTTGATTTTATTTTGGCCATATCGGGCCCGTCTCCGATAACGAGCAGCTTTTTATCCGTCTGCGAAAACGCCTCGACGATGAGATCGATCTTTTTATACGGCACCATGCGCGAGGCAGTGAGATAGAACTCCTCTTTGGCTTCGCGCAGCGTAAATTTATCCACATCCACGGGCGGATAGATGACGTCGCTAGGCTTGCCGTATGTTTTTTTGATACGGCGCGCGATGTAGCGGCTATTCGCGACGTAGTAATCCACGCGGTTTGCGGTGCTCGCGTCCCAAATGCGAATTTTATGTAAAAAATACTTCGCCAGCACACCCTTTAAACCGCGATCCAGCCCGCTTTCGCGCAAGTACTGATGATACAGGTCCCACGCATAGCGGATCGGCGTGTGTACATAGGCGATGTGAAGTTGATTTGAGTGCGTCAGAACCCCCTTTGCGACGGCATGTGAGCTGGATAGTACAACGTCGTAGGCACTTAGATCAAACTGCTCGATCGCGAGCGGAAATAGCGGCAGGTAGTTGCGGTATTTGTCCTTCGCAAAGGGCAGCTTCTGGATAAAGCTCGTGTGAGCGTGCTTGCCTTTTAAAATTTTATCTCGGTCGGCATCGCTTAAAAAGTCGATGAGGCTGTAAATTTCAAAATCATCCCAGATATCAGTGAAACTCTCGACACATTTCTCCGCGCCCGCATAGGTGCTAAACCAGTCGTGGACAAGGGCTTTTTTCATTGCGGCTCCCTAGTTGATCTATTTTCAAACATTTGCTCATAAATTTTTTCCACTTTACAAACCGTGATGCCGATATCAAATTTATCTTTAAAATTTATCAACGCTTCGCTTTGCATTTTACCGTATATTTTCTCATCATTTAATAAATTTTCTATATCCCGGCACGCTTGCTGCGCGCTCTCAAACAAAAATCCGTTTTTGTCGTTTTCTACAACCTCGTTATTTCCCACTACGTTTGTCGCCACTACCGGGATGTCTAGCGACTGCGCCTCTATGAGCGCGTAAGGCAGCCCCTCCCATCTGGAAGTAGACAAGTAGATGTCCGTAGCGGATAGATACGCGGGTATTTCATCGGTAAAGCCCGTAAAGATTATATTTACGCCGTCTTTTTGCGCCATAGATTCAAATTTTGTCCTATCGTCGCCGTCTCCGAGCCACAAAAAAACGATGTTTGAATTGTCTTTAAAATTTTGAGCTATTTCGTACGCCAAGGACATATTTTTCGCATAATCAAATCTCGAAATAGTCGTAACTACCCTTTTCCCCGATAGATTAAATTTTATCTTGGCGTTATCGTCTTTCAAAAGAGCTTTTATGCCGTTATATACGATCTCGCACTTACTTTTTTTAAATAGTCTAAGCTTTAAACAAAGGCTATTTTCGCTATTTGAAACATTTATAAATTTATCGGTAAATAGCGTTAAAAACCGCTCCAAAAAAATATATGCACTCTTTTTCAAAAAGCCGTATTCTCCGATATGAACGCCGTGTAAAGTATGGACTATCTTTAGCCTTGGATTTAAAATTTTAAGCATCCGCGAATATATGCCTGCGCCCTTACCATGGGAATGGACTATCTCTATATCATTATCTTTTATAAATTTATTCAGCCCAAGGAGTTTTTTCACACTAAATTTTCTATGCGGCAAGATAAATATGTCTTTAATCTTTTTTGACTCGTTCCACAGATCATAGTAGGGCCTATCTTGCGGACAAGCAAGATATATCTCTATCTCGCTAGATAAATTATTTATAAGCAGATCGATGTGTTTTGGTCCCCCGCCGTGATCGGCCCTAAGCGTAATAAATAAAATTTTCATTTTTCTTTCTTTAATGACGAACTGGCAAGCAATTCCTTAAGTCTACCTAACCACGTCATTTTTTCCAGATCAAGGGGTAGCCGCTCTTCCTTATTTGAAATACAGCATAAAAACTCCTCTTTATCTTCCGCGAAATGCACATAATCAGCCATATCTTTAATCTGCTCCCACTCCACGCTAACAACCTTTAATCCGCAAGCTAGA
>NZ_CALIJF010000021.1 GCF_938018035.1 uncultured Campylobacter sp.
AAAGCCCTCCAAGCTCGCAAAGGAATTTATAAAGATGATAAAAGCGGGCAAAAGCAGCGAGTAGGGCGGTCTGCGGCGTGCAAATTTAAATTTAATAACGCGCCGCAAGGGTTTAAATTTAAAAATGCACTGCATAGGTTCAAATTTAATAGCAAGCTCCGAGACGCTGCGCCAAAGATCAACTTTTAAAATTTATCCTGCAACCTTGTTTTTTAAATTCCGGTTCGCAGCTTGCTTGGTCGAAATTTTATCTAAAATTTTATTTTGCGCTAATCGGTTAAATTTTATCTTGCGTCACGCCAGGCTAAATTTTATCTCGCGACAAGGTAGATTAAATTTCATCCGCTGCGGCTGCGTAAATTTACGGCGCACTCTTTTATAAATTTTATCTGCAAGCGGGCAAAGAGCGCCTATTTAGTTTCTTTCAGCTCTTTGGCTCCCGCTTGATTAGCTTTTCTTGCTCGCTGCTAAAACTTGCGCCAAGATCGCCGCTAGCGCGATATTTAGGCTGACGCAGAGCCCAAACAGCGCCACGGCCTTGGTGGAGCTAAAAGCGAGCGTAAAAAAAGAGATTATGCTGGTTAAAGACGCGAGCGTGATGCCGAAAATTTTATCGCTAAGCGCCATCTTGTCGTTATTTGCAAAGATCATATAATCGATCCCCACGGCGCCTGAGAGGATCAGCGCAAAGATCGCAAAAATATTTACGCTCACGCCGAATGCGCTAAGTAGGGCGAGTACGGCCAAATTTGTCGCAAAGACGGAGATGACGATCAGCCACGCCGTCCGCGCGCCGAAAAACGCCCATAGCAATGCGAGGGCGAGGGCGTATGCGGCGCATTTTAAATACAGAGCGTTGATTTTGATCTGCGAAAACGCCTCGCTTATGGCGCTTCGCATATTTAGATGCAGCGCGCCCATCTGCGCGGCAAGCTCACTAACGGCTGCCTTATCGCGCACGCCGCGCAAAAAAGCGATATGCGGATCGATGCTCGGCATCGCGGCAAAAAGAACGGAGCTTCTGGCCTGCTCGTAGCTTAAAATAGGCGCATCTGCAATCTTGGCAAAGTTTGCGTCCACAAGCTCGCGGCTCAGCCCGAGACGTAAAAATGCGCTTCTATCGTAGTTTGTAAAGGCTTGTTTGATAAAGTTCTGCGTAGCGGGATCCAAAATCGGCACGCCAGCGTACGAGTCTGCAAGACCGCGCGCTACGGCCTCTTTGGCTACCGCGCTCGCGTTGTTGCCCACTATCAGATCAAAGCTGGAGCCACCGATGCTTGCTAACTTAGCACTCACCGCGATTAGGTTTTTATCCAAGCTCGCGTATTCGCTGACGTCGTCCTTAAGCTCTATCTTAAAATACAAAAACGCAAGCAGCGCCGCGCAAATGATGGCGAGCGCTTTAAAGCTTAAGCTCATCTTGCAAAGCGCCTTTGCGTAGAGCTCAAGAGCTTTTGCAAAGACCTGGGCGGGGCGAAATTCCGCTCCTTCAAGAAGCAGCGGCAGGGCGAAGTAGCTAAAGCAAAATGCCCCCGCAAGTGCGGCTATGGCAAAGATCGCGATCTCTTTTAGCAGAAAAAACGGGCTGAATAAAAATACGAAGTAGCCTCCGGCCGTGATGAAAAAGCCTAGAAGCAGGATGTTTCGCATGCTTTTTATCGAGCGAGCCTCGATTTTGCGCGCGATGTTTGCGCCCAGCCAATGCACCGCGTAATCCAGCATCAGCCCGATTAGGCTCGTCGAAACCACGGCGCTTAGGATGTGGATCGAGCCGCGGATCGCCATCGTGGCGGCTACGCCGCAGGCGAGCCCGAAAAGCGCGGGCAGCAGCAGGCAGAAGATCCGTGCGCGCGAAAATGCCGCCAGCAGTAGCGCCGCGCACAGGCTAAGCGAAACGGCGCCCGCGACGGAGCTTTCGCGCACGCCTGCGCTTTTGCCCATCGCGCTAAATAGGGCGGTGCCGGAGATTAAAATTTCGCTTTTTTGCGCCTCGCGCACCAGAGCGCTAAGCGCGTCGTCGTTTGCTTTTGGAGCGAGCCTGGCCGTAGCGAGGTAATGCGGCGCGCCGTCAATGATCGCGATGAAGCGGTTTTGCGCAGGATCGAGCTTGATAGCGCCGTGAGAGCTAAGGCGCGAATGGAGGCTCAGCGAGAAAAAATCCTGCGAGAGGCTAAGCGGGCGAAATTTTGAGTAAAGCTCACGCGCGCTACGCTCAAAAAAAGCCTGCGGATCGCTTTTTAAAAGCTCCACGCTCGCATCATCGAGCATCGCGGGCGCGAAGCGCGCAAGCTCGCTCTGATACACGCTCGCGTCCTTTACTTCATAGATTATGCTCTCAAAAAGCCCGCTTTTTTGCATATCCGCAATGAACGCGTCAAAGCTCGCTTTCTCTGCGCTTGCGACGATGATTTGCCTCGCGATCTCGCGGTTGAAATCCTCGACGCTCTGTTTCTGCTCGCCGGAAATTTCAATACCGCTTAGCTCGTAAAAATCGGAATTTACGCGGTTTAAATTTAGCGCTATAAAGGCGCAAAGCGCGATGAAAACCGCGCCGAATGCCGCTAGGATCGCGCTCTTACTCATCTAAGCTCACGACGCTCGAAAATATGTTTTCGCTCACATCGCCGTTAGCGCTGTTAATTCGCAGCACCCTGACGTAGGCGCCGCCCTCGATCACGATATTTTTAAAGATATTTTGCAGCATCCCTTTGGGACTTAGCTCGGCGCGCCACGCATCTTTGCTGCCGCTTAGCACGATCGAGAAATTTTTGCTAAGTCGCGCTACGTCCAGGCGCGAGATCGCCAAAAAGGTATCCTTATCAAAAAGCGAATCGGCGCTTTTGATCCACGCCTCGCCGCTACGCTCAAAAACGCCGTCCGCGCCGATTTTTAGCTCGCTTCGCACCGGCTCTAGCGTCGTCCAAAACAGCTCGCCGCCTTTGATCCTAAACTCGCCGCTGCTTCGTACGGGCTCGGCAAAGCCCTCAATGCTGAGTGTTTCGCTAAATTTGCCGCCGATATTATCGGTCTTAAGCGCCAGATCGCTTACTTCAAGCGCGCTCGCAAGCCCCAAAATCGCCAAAAATAAAGCTAAAATTTTCATCATAGTCCTTTAAATTTTATGCTCGCTAAATTTCACTGCTCGTTATCGCTAGGCAAAATTTCATTTGCCGCGACGTTTTGAGAGTGCTCTTGCTCGGACGCGGCTTTGCTTGCCGTCGAAATCTCATTTGCCGCCGAAATTTTACCCGCGGAATTTTTCTCTGCTAAAATTTTATCCGCGCACGCCCTTAACTGCGGCGGTATCTCATACAGCGTCCTTTTAGAATCAAGCTCCACCGCAGCTTGCGACGTGGTTGCCTTAGCTAGGAGCGCGCCTGACGGGCTTTTGATGCGGTAGGAGAATTTTATAATCGTATCGCACTCGAGCAGCTCGATGCTTACCGCAACCTCGTCGTCAAAAAGTATCGGAGCGATAAATTTAAACTCCATTTTGATAATGGGATATATAAATCCATCATCTCTCATCTGCATA
>NZ_CALIJF010000022.1 GCF_938018035.1 uncultured Campylobacter sp.
AAAAGGCGATCACCGAGTTCAACGACAGGCTCCGCTCAAACGCCAATATCCGCATTATCGAGCGTCCGCAGGCAAAAGCGCAAGGCGCAAAAACCGCTCCGAAAGTTAAAGTGCAAAAAAGGCAGTAAATTTTAAAAATCCGATGCCGTGCATTAAATTTTATAGAATTTAACGCCGATAGCGCAAGGGCAAGCGCGCAGCTCGCCCTACCGTACGTTAAATTTGATAAATTTAAAGGCTTTGCTTGATAGTAATCAACTATTTTACCGAACTTAAGAACGATAGTAGGCAATGACGAGCAAATGCACGCGATACTAGGGCAAAAAAATATTTGTCGAGAGTTTAAATTTATCTATACTAAATCGACAGCCATATTATTTATTAAAAAATTATAATTTAATAAAAGCAATAAACTTATACTTAGGGGTAATAAGATGGAGTTAATATATCTTTGGATAGAAAAGCACAAAAATATTGAAAAACAAGGCTTCAACTTAGGTTCGAAATTTAAATGCAAATACGATTGCGAGAAGAATGAACTAATTATAGACGAAAATCTAAACCACATCGATATTTTCCCCGATAATATAAAAGCAAATGCCCTAATAGGATCCAACGGAAGCGGTAAAAGCAGCATAGTAGAATTTATTTTATTATCTATGCTCGCATACAAAGGAGGCTCTGGAACAGAAATCCCTTCGAGTGGATGGCTGTTAATATACGATAAGAAGAAGGAAAAATTTTTTATATACCTTAGCGATGATGTGAATCCGAGATTGGAAAAGCCTAAAATTAATCCAAATTATAGCAAAAATTACTCTGAGGATTTAGGAAAAGAAAAATTTTTCAATATTCTTTATAATCCATCAATAGAGATGCCCAGTACTTTTATAACAAGATACAAGGACCTTACCTATTTGCTATATAGCGATGATCAAAAACCGACAAATACTGCAAATGTACTTCTATTTCCCGATAAGACAAATGGCATATTAGATATAAGACAAGCTTATAATAAATATTTGCTCAATATGTTTAAAGTAAAAAATAATAAAGGACTTGGCATAAAAAAAGTACTAGGTTATGTAT
>NZ_CALIJF010000023.1 GCF_938018035.1 uncultured Campylobacter sp.
TCGATCCGCTAAAATTCGTCGATAAAAAATCCTACAAAAAGCGCATCTCCGAGAGCAAGGAAAAAACAGGCAGGTTCAGCGCGGTGATCGCGGGCGAGGGCGCTATAAGTCGCCAAAAGATTCAGCTCGTGGTGTTTGATTTTAACTTCATGGGCGGAAGCCTGGGCTCCGTGGAGGGCGAAAAGATCGTGCGTGCCGTAAAGCGCAGCCTCGATAAAAACGAGCCGCTAATCATCGTAAGCGCAAGTGGTGGTGCTAGGATGCAAGAAAGCACCTTTTCGCTAATGCAGATGAGCAAAACCTCTGCCGCGCTTAAAATTTTATCCGAGCATAAAATTCCTTTCATCTCCGTTCTTACCGATCCTACGATGGGCGGCGTGAGCGCGTCCTTTGCGTGGCTAGGAGATATCATCATCGCAGAGCCCGGCGCTCTTATTGGCTTTGCCGGGCAGCGCGTCATCAAGCAAACCATAGGTGCAGATTTGCCAGAGGGCTTTCAAAGATCGGAATTTCTGCTCGAGCATGGATTAATTGATGCGATCGTGCCTAGAGCCGAGATGAGGCAGTATTTAAGCGATATAATCAACGTGCTTAGCAAAAACGCCGTGCAGATCGATGACACTAGCGATAAGTCGCTGCACGAAGAGGGAAGCGAAGAGTAGTGCAGATAACGGTAAATTCCATCCAAAAGGGCGCGGACGAGTTCGCAGGCGCGATAAGTGATTATAAAAAAATGGCGGCTAAATTTGCCGCGGTGCGAGATGAGACGTTTTTTAACGCTAATATCGCTCGCGCCCAAGCAGCGTCTCGCGAGCTCGCACTTATGGCTTACGATGAAGCTTATCTACCGCGCCTTAGCGGATACGTCGTAGCTTTGGATGAGCGCGGGCAGGAGCTAGATAGCATGGAATTTGCGAGTATGCTAAAGGATAAAAGTAGCGTGTCATTTTTCATCGGCGGCGCTTACGGGCTTAGTGAAAATTTTAAGGCAAAAGCCGATAAAATAATTAGTCTTAGCAGGCTTACGTTAGCGCATAAAATCGCTAAACTTTTGCTCTTTGAGCAAATTTTTCGCGCATTGTGCATTAACGCAAACCATCCATATCACAAATAAAGGGAAGTAATGAAGAAAAACGAGTTGAAATTTTACAAGAAAATTTTAGAAGAAAAAAGAGAGCAACTCATCGCCAATATTAATAGCTCTGTAAATGAAATTTCGGAATTGCGCGAAAATAAAGCTGCGGATGATTTTGACGTAGCGAGCATGAATACGGATTTAAGCATCGAATACTCGCTCAATGTTAATCAACAAAAGGCGTTTTTAGAGATCGAAAGCGCGCTTAAGCGCATCGAAAACGGCACTTATGGGCTTTGCGAGAGCTGCGGCGAGCAGATAAGCTTAGAGCGTCTTAAGGTAAATCCGGAGGCGAGATTGTGCATTTCGTGCAAGGAACAGGCGGAAAAGCAAAATAGGAGTTAGCTATGAAAACCAAGCAATTCTTTTTATATTCGATCGTCTATATCGCAATCGTCGCGATTTTAGTTTTTACGCAGCAAAGCAGTAGCTATACACTGGGGCTTTTCGGTTTTACGCTTACGCTTCCTGTAGCAGTGTGGATCGTACTGCCGTTAATTTTATATATGATTTTGGCGATTTTTCATATCGTTTTTCATAGCTTTGCTTTTTACCGCACAAAAAGGGCGATCGCAAAGGATCTAAGCGCATACGATGCGATGAGTAAAGAGGTTTTACTGGGTCTTGATACCAATAAAGACTTCAAAACCGAGTATTTTAAAGACCCGAGCGAGCTTACTAAAATTTTATCTCCGTGGTACGATAGCACTGGAATAGATGTCAAAAATGAGGATCTAAAAGAGGTCATAGGCGTTATCGAGAAGGTTAAAAACGGCGAAGTGGCGGATCTGCGAAAATATAAACTCCCTAAAGATAACGGACTATTTTTGCAAAACGAGCTCAATCGCCTCGACGCCGAGCCTGCGTATGCGTATGAAATTTTAAAAACTAAGGGCGTTTATAGCGAAAATATTACTAAAAAAGCCTATGCCGTAGCGCTTGCCAAAGGAAGCTACGATAAGATCAAGGCCTATAAAATTCCTCAAGATATAGCCGAGGTAAATATTTTAGTGGATCGCGCGGTGAATGACGCGAGCTTTGAGATAAGCAGTGAGGAGCTTTTCGATCTTGTAAATAATGAAAAATTTAGCGAGCAGGATTTTATCGGCTTTGCCAAAAAGCTAAAAAATCATCTCGCTCCAGAGCAATACAAAGCCTTTTTCGAGCGGCTCAAAAACGAGAATCAAGAAGCGACCGAGGCATATCTGTACGCGCTATATGAGCTTGG
>NZ_CALIJF010000024.1 GCF_938018035.1 uncultured Campylobacter sp.
ATGTTTATCTGGCACAGCCGCCGCTTTTTAGATATAAAAAGGGTAAAAAAGAGATTTATCTAAAAGACGAAAAGGCGCTGAGCGAGTTTTTGATCGAAACGGGCATCGATATGGGCGAGTTTGAAGGCATCGGCAACGAGGATCTAATCGATTATCTAAAAATTGTTTCAAACTACCGTTCGCTTTTGAACGAACTTAAAAAGCGCTTCAGCGTGCTTAGCGCGATCAGATTTTTGATAGAAAACGATGAAGCGCGAAGCCTTGGATACGAGGAACTATTTAAAATTTTAAAACCGCGTCTGGAAAGCGAAGGATTTAATATATTAAATTCTTACGTAAATGATGGAGGCATTAGAATTTATGTCCAAACTCCGAGCGGCTTAGAACAGCTCGTGATAGATGAGAATTTATTCGGCAATTATATCTTTGAAGAGGCGATCAGAGTTTATTCTAAGATCAAAGATCGGGATGTAAGTTTTGGTAAGGATTTTATTGAAATTTTAGATGAAATCGAAAAAAGCTCGAAAAAAGGCGCTTATATTCAGCGCTATAAAGGTCTTGGAGAGATGAATCCGGAGCAGCTTTGGGAAACAACTATGAGCCCTGAAAATAGAAGGCTTTTAAAAATTAGCATTGCAGACGCACAGAGTGCTAGCGATACCTTTAATCTTTTCATGGGCGACGAGGTCGAGCCGCGCCGAAACTACATCCAAGACCATGCAAAAGATGTAAAACATTTGGACGTTTAGATGCTATTTAGTGAGACCAAAGAGCGCGAAAATCGTTTCATAACGGCACTTAAAATTTCGGTGCCGTTTACCTGCGTTTTGATTGTTTTCGGAATTATTTTGTTCCGAAACGGCGAGTTTAAATTTGACGACGTAATTTTATTTTTAATACTTTTAATCTGCTATGTTTATTATGTCATCTATCAAATTTATTTTGGCTTTCAAAAGACTCTGATTGATCCTGTTACTCACGTGTTTGTGCGCGAGGAGATCGAGAAAATTTTAAGTAATGATCTAGCTAAAAATCGTCAAATAAATATCGTTCTTTTGCGAATTAAAAATATTATCGATATAAACGATCGATACGGCTACAAAAACGGCGATGAAATTTTATACGAGTATTGTAAGGAACTTTCAAATTTTATGGCGGAGCAGGGTTTTAAGGACCTTCCGATCGGGCGCTTTATAAACGGCTACTTTGTATTCGGCGTAGAATCAAAAGCTACAAATTTAAGTCATATTTTGCGAATGTTTGAGCATAAAATTTCAAGTCAAACGATTAAAAATGTAGAGATAAAAAGCGAATTTGCAATGCTTCCAAGCTCATATGATCGCAATCTAAATAATATCGTAAATGCTCTATTTTATAAGATAAATCACCTGGACGACGAAGAGCACGGCGAGAAGGCTATTGACGTAGAGAAAGTATTAATTGACGTATTTTCCGCCGACGTAATGGAAGCGATCGATAGTGAAAATTTTAGCTTTAAATATCAGCGCGTCGCAGATAAAAACGGTGTAAAATCACATATAAATTTAATTCCAAAACTCGATCTGAGAAGCGGCGAAAAGATCACGAAAAGTAGAATTTTAGATATTTTGCTTCTAAATCATTACGATATTAAATACGATATTTCGATGATGAGGCAGATTTCTAGGATCATCTATTTTAAAGATATTGACGCTAAAATTTTTATCGAGATTATGCCTCAGACGCTGCGAAATAACGAGTTTCGCAATGAAATTTTAAAGCTCATCGATAATAATCTGATTGATCCGAAAAAGATCGTGTTTGAGTTTAACGAAAAGCTTATCTATTCGGAGATTAAGCGCTTTGATGAAATTTTAATTAAATTCCGCGAACTCGGATTTAGCTTCGCGCTGTCGCAGTTTGGCGGCTCAAACGCGAGCTTTGAATATTTAAAATTTTTGGAAGTGGATTTTATCGTTTACGATATAGAATTTAATAAAAATTTAGACGATGAAAAGATTAAAAATATCTTTATAGGCATTAACGAAGCCTGCGCAAAATCGGGCGTTGAAACCGTAATGCGCTTCATCGACAAAGAGGAATTTCAAATGCAGCTTTATAAAATGGGCATCGATTATATTCAGGGATTTTGCGTCGAAAAGCCGAACGATATATCAAATTTAAGGAGATCATAGTGAGATACGGCGAAGAGGAGATAAAAAATTTTAACATCGAAAATTTAGAAGTTTGGCCCAATAAACAAAAGCACGACTATCTAATAAAAATCACCCTGCCCGAGTTTTGCTGCCGCTGCCCGCGCTCGGGCTATCCGGACTTTGCGACGATCTATTTGGAATATATCCCGGACAAGCTCGTAGTCGAACTTAAAGCGATCAAACTTTACATAAATTCCTTTATGAACCGCTACATTAGCCACGAAGATAGCATAAATGAAATTTACGGCGCGCTGCAAAACAAGCTAAAGCCTAAATTTATGAAAATCACGGGCGATTTTAATCCGCGCGGCAACGTCCACACGGTAATCGAAATAAACTCGGATCAAATTTACCGATGATAAGCTCAAATTTAGTCGAACAAATTTTTAAATCCGCAAGCATTAGCCGCTGGAACGATTACCCAAAGATGGTAAGTCTAGTCGAGCTCGACAAACAGGCGCATAAATTTATCATCGCTTATTTCATCGCTAGCTTTGAGCGCGATGTGGATATCAACTATGTGATAGAAGCGGGGATTTTCGAGTTTCTAGCGCGTATCGTCGTAACCGACATCCGCCCGGACGTCTTTCATCAGATCCAAAAAACCAAGAAAAAAAAGATCAACGAATGGGTTTTAAGCGTCCTAGAAAGCGATCTTTTGCCTATTCAAAACGGCGAGTTTTTCGAGCGATTTAAAAAATATCTAAATTCTAAAGATCATAAGAAAGAAGCCGTGATCTTAAAGGCGGCAAGCTACCTCTCTACGCGGTGGGAATTTAATATCGTATATCAAACGAGCCAGTTTTTAAACGATATTGAAGAGCTAAAATCCAAGGTCGAGGAGGAGCTCGAGGATTATTACGAGCTAATCGGCGTGCGAAAGATCGTGATGAATAAAAAGCTTGCCCGCATAGTCGATCTTAGCGGCAGACTTCGTTTTCAAAAGCGCTGGGCGCAGACGCCGCGAATTCCTGAGACGTCTGTGCTTGGGCACATGCTGGTAGTCGCGATTTTAAGTTACTTTTTCTCGCTTGAAGTGGGTGCGTGCCGCTCGCGCACGGCATATAATTTTTTCTGCGCGCTATTTCACGATCTGCCAGAAAGCTTAACTCGCGACATCATTAGCCCCGTAAAATACGGGGTCAAGGGCCTTAGTGACATCATCGGCGAATATGAGATGCGGCTAATAGACGATAAAATTTTACCCTTTGTGCCGGAACATATGCGAGATGATTTTAGTTATATTTTGGGTATCCGTAAAGAGGGCAGTAAATTTATAAAAGACGAGTTTGAAAACCGCACCTTCGAGCTAGGCAAGGAGCCTAAATTTGCAGAGGGCAGCCTAAAGATGTTTAACGAAGATAAATTTCGCGCAATCGACGGCAAGGCGCTTAAGTATTGCGATAAATTAGCGGCATTTTTCGAGGCCGGAATTTCAATAAGCTACGGCGTAAAGAGTAAGGAGCTGCTTAGCGGGTATAATTCGATGTTAGAGTTTTTCAAAGCCAAGCCGAAAATTGAAGGTGTCGATTTTCAGAGTGTTTGCGAGGATTTCAAAGAGCATTTCGGACTTAATAGGATCGATTTGTAAAACCCCTTCCCAGATGGCTGCGGCACATGCGAGATCTAAGTGCTCTGCTGTATTCCTACCCTGAAGCGGTGCCTAAAAAAAGCATTGCACAGGTCTAAGAAAGGGCAATCGGGATTATATGGAAATGTTTCTTAAAGTAAGGTTATAAATGAATTTCAAAAATCATCTTCTATCCGTATTTCGCGAGGTCTTTATTCCTCATCATCGCTCTATCGAATTTAGAGCTAAAATTTTTGCCGCAATGCTGCTTGCCAAAAAGAAGCAGACCGACGAGGATTACGACGTGATCAAAGATATAGCGGGCGAAATTTATCCGGGCGACGAACAGCGCATCGGCGTGCTGGTCTCTATCGTAAAAGAGTATATCTTAAAGGCGAAAACCTATAAAAGCTTAAATTTAGACTCGCTTCTAAAAGAGATCGACAGAGATATCAAAAATAACAAAAAATATATCAAAAAGATCGATTTTTCGCATCTGCGCCGTCTGATCGGAGATGATGACGAGGATGCACTAATCCAACAGCGCGTTTATGAGTTTTTTGTCTGCGAAGTCAAAGAGTACTCGTAAATTTTTATCTTAAGAATTTTTTTAGTATAATCGTCAGCCTTTAAAATAGCAAACGGAGAAAAATTTGGAAAATATCAGAAATATTGCGGTTATCGCGCACGTCGATCACGGCAAGACCACTATCGTAGATGAGCTTTTAAAACAGTCCGGCACATTTGGTAATCACCAAGAAGTCGGCGAGCGCGTGATGGACAGCAACGACATAGAGCGCGAGCGCGGCATTACGATACTATCCAAAAACACCGCCATCCACTACGGCGGCGTTAAAATTAACATTATCGACACTCCGGGCCACGCCGATTTCGGCGGCGAGGTCGAGCGCGTACTAAAGATGGTAGACGGCGTGCTTTTGCTCGTCGACGCGCAAGAAGGCGTCATGCCGCAGACGAAATTTGTCGTGAAAAAGGCGCTATCTTTGGGGCTCAGACCTATCGTAGTCGTAAATAAAATCGATAAGCCCGCAGCCGATCCGGACCGCGTGGTAAATGAAATTTTCGATCTTTTCGTAGCGCTTGACGCAAACGACGAGCAGCTTGAGTTTCCCGTCATCTACGCCGCGGCCAAAAACGGCTACGCAAAATACGATCTAAACGACGCAAGCGCCGATATGAAGCCGCTTTTTGAGACGATCATCTCTCACGTCCCTACTCCGAGCGGTAGCGATGACAATCCTTTGCAGCTGCAGGTTTTCACGCTCGATTACGACAACTACGTCGGCAAGATCGGCATCGCTAGGATTTTCAACGGCACGATAAACAAAAACCAAAGCGTTATGCTAGCCAAAGCCGACGGTACGCATATCAACGGTAGAATTTCAAAGCTCATCGGCTTTAGCGGGCTTGAGCGCACCGACATCGACGCGGCAGGCACCGGCGACATCGTGGCGATCGCGGGCTTTGACGCGCTTGACGTAGGCGACAGCATCGTCGATCCCAATAATCCGATTCCGCTTGATGCGCTGCATATCGAAGAGCCCACTCTTAGCGTAATTTTTAGCGTAAATGACGGACCGCTAGCGGGCACGGAGGGCAAATTCGTAACCTCAAACAAGATCGACGAGCGCTTGGAAGCGGAGATGAAAACCAACATCGCGATGCGCTATGAAAACGCGGGCGAGGGTAAATTTAAAGTAAGCGGTCGCGGCGAGCTGCAGATCACGATTTTGGCCGAGAATATGCGCCGCGAGGGCTTTGAGTTCTGCCTCGGACGCCCGGAAGTTATCATCAAAGAGATCGACGGCATCAAATGCGAGCCTTTCGAGCACTTAGTTATCGACGCACCCGATGATTGCACCGGCACCGTCATCGAAAAGCTCGGCCGCAAAAAGGCCGAGATGAAGGTGATGAATCCTACCGGCGACGGGCAGACGCGTATGGAGTTTGAGATCCCGGCGCGCGGTCTTATCGGCTTTCGTTCGCAGTTTTTGACCGATACTCGCGGCGAAGGGGTGATGAATCATAGCTTTTTGGAATTCCGCCCTTTCATCGGCGCGGTCGAGAAGCGACAAAACGGCGCGCTCGTAAGTATGGAAAACGGAGTGGCGCTAGGATACAGCCTGTGGAACCTGCAAGATCGCGGCGTGCTTTTTATCGCTCCGCAGGCAAAGGTCTATCTAGGTATGATCATCGGCGAGCACAGCCGCCCGAACGATCTGGACGTCAATCCGATCAAGGGTAAAAATTTAACCAACGTCCGCGCGAGCGGCAGCGATGATGCGATCAAGCTCGTGCCGCCGCGCGCGCTAAATTTAGAGCGCGCGCTAGAGTGGATCGAGGAGGACGAGCTTGTGGAGGTTACGCCCGTAAATATCCGCGTGCGCAAGCGATACTTAGACCCTACGACGCGCAGACGAATGGCGAAAAAATAGAATTTTTGGATGAAATTTTAAAATTCGGCGTGAAATTTAGCTTTTAAATTTCACGCCTTTTTTTATAGACAAATTTTAAAATTTACGCTTCTGAAATTTTGCTAGGAGAGGTAATGAATCTTGTTTTATTCGACTTTGACGGCACGATCACGCGCGATGATTCGCTGCTCGAGTTCGTCGCCTACGTAGTCGGATTTAAGAAATTTTTTCGCGGGATTTTGGTGCTATCTCCCATTTTAGCGGCGTATAAGCTAGGTCTTGCGAGCAATAATTTTACGCGCAGAAAGCTCTTGGGCTACTTTTTTGCGGGTATGAGCGCCGATAAATTCGATAAAATTTGCAAAAAATACTCCACCACTCACATCGAAGATATCCTAAAACAAAGCGCGATGGACAAGATCGCAAGCTATAAAGCCGCGGGCGATAGGGTCGTCATCGTCACCGCCTCGCTCGAAGACTGGCTGCGTCCGTGGTGCGATGCGCAGGGCTTGGAGCTTTTAGGCACCAAAATACGGCGCAAAGGCGGCATCATCACGGGTGAGATCGAGGGGCAGAACTGCTACGGCGCGCAAAAGGTCGCTCGCGTGCGCGCAGCATACGACGTGCAGGCTTTCGATCGCGTCATCGCTTACGGCGACAGCAGGGGCGATCGCGAGATGTTAGAATTCGCCGACGAGGCGCACTACAAGGCGTTTGAGTAAATTTCTGCGACCACAAAGCTTAAGCGATAGTATCTGCGACGACTGGCTTTTGCCGTGGGCCAGAATTTACCTCACGCGGAATTTTA
>NZ_CALIJF010000025.1 GCF_938018035.1 uncultured Campylobacter sp.
AATTTGGGTTTTTGTAAGGCTTTTGCACGGGCCGCCTACATATATTTTTCTAAAACGCGCGGAATTTCGATGCTGCCATCCTTGCGCTGGTAGTTTTCCATCACCGCGATCAGCGTGCGGCCGACCGCGAGCGAGGAGCCGTTTAGCGTGTGAACGAGGCTGTTTTTCTTGCCGTCTTTGAAGCGGATCTTGGCTCTGCGCGCCTGAAAATCGCGGCAGTTGCTGATCGAGCTGATCTCTCGGTATTGGTTCTGCCCCGGCAGCCAAACCTCCAAATCCACGGTCTTTGCGGCGCTAAAGCCCAGATCGCCGCTGCAAAGCAGCATGTGTCTGTGCGGAAGGCCTAGGCTAGCTAGCAGATCGCTCGCGCACGAAATCATCTCCTCAAGCATCTTTGCGCTATCTTCGGGGCGCGTGATGGCGACGAGCTCGACCTTTTCGAACTGGTGCTGGCGGATCATGCCGCGCGTATCGCGCCCCGCCGAGCCCGCTTCCTTGCGAAAGCAGTGGCTGTAGCTGGTGAGCTTGATCGGCAGCTCCTCGCTGCGTAAAATTTCATCGTTAAAGAGATTCGTCGCCGTAACCTCGCTCGTAGGGATGAGGTAGAGGTTTTGCTCCTCGTCGTCGACGCGGTAGAGATCATCTTTAAATTTAGGTAGCTGGCCCGTGCCGTAGAGGATCTGATCGCGCACCAAAAACGGCATATTTACGAGCTCGAAGCCGCGCGAGTTGTTAAATTCTATCATGTAGTTGATGAGAGCCATATTCAGTTTTGCGCCCAGCCCACGGATCGCGGTAAAGCGGCTGCCGCTGAGTTTGACGCCGCGCTCGAAATCAAGCCATCCCAGCGCCTCACCGAGCTCGAAGTGCTGCTTGGGCGCGAAGTCGAACGTGCGCGGATCAAGCACCTTTTTGATACAGACGTTTTCGTTCTCGTCCGCACCGATCGGCACGTCGTCGTCGATGATATTCGGCACGCACGCGGCGATCGCTTCTAAGCTTTGCTCGCGCTCGTTTACGAGCTCGCTTAGGCATTGGATCTTTTGCTTGTTTTCCTCAAGCTGCGATTTTAGCGCGCCCACGTCTCTGCCCTCGCGCGCGGCGAGGCCGAGCTCCTTGCTCTTTGCATTTTGCACGGCTTGGAGGTTTTCCAGTTCCGTTTTTTTGGATTTTAGCTCGTTATAGGCATCTAGTAGCGTTTGCAGAGTTTGCGGCGGGACTTTTTTGGCGATGAGTTTTTTATTAAATTCGTCGAAATTCGTCTCGATAAGTTTTAAATTTATCATTTTCTGCCTCTTTTTGGTAATTTAAATTGCGACATTTTAACTAAAGTTTGCTTTAAATACTCAAAATAAACCCACATTTAAGCAATACGGATGAAAAAAAGTGATACAATTCCGTAATATTTTATTATGAAAGGTATTACATGAAGGCAAAATTTGCTTTTTTAGGAATTTTCGCAGCGAGCCTTGCGTTCGCACATTTCGGCGTTCTTACAACGGATAAAAATGTCGTAGAGGATCAAAAAGACGCTACTTTAAAGCTAAATTTGGAATTCTCACATCCGTTTTTACAGGAGTCTATGAATCTACAAAAGCCCGCAGAATTCGGCGTTTTTATTGACGGAGAGAAAAAATCGCTCCTAGGCAGCCTAAAAGAGCAGAAAAAGGGCGAAAATTCCTATTTCGCGGCGGAATTTAAAGCGGACAAGCCATCGCTTTTAGCGTTTTATTTCGATCCCAAATCCTATGCCGAGCCGGCTGAGCGCAAGATGATCCGCCATATCACCAAAACCTACGTCGATGCTTACGGCGCGGGCGAAGGCTGGGATAAGCCGCTCGGGCTAGAGGCGGAGATCGTGCCGCTAGTGCGGCCTTATGCGCTGTATGCGGGCGAGATATTTAGCGGAGTTTTTTTACTGCACGGAAAGCCCGTTCCGGGCGCGGACGTGGAGATCGAGCTATATAACGATAAGGGCTACAAAGCCCCTAGCGAGGCGCATGTCACACAGGTCGTTAAAACCAACGGCGCGGGCGAGTTTAGCTTCGTGATACCGGTTGCCGGCTGGTGGGGCTTTGCGGCTCTTAGCGAGGAGGAAGCCGCCAAAGGAAGCGAGCAGCCCGTAAATGAGCTGGGAGCCGTACTTTGGATCAAGGCAGACGAGCTGAAAAAATAGGGGAGCGGCTCGGTGAGATCTCTTTTTTCGGGCAAAATTTGCGCCGCCGCGGATAAATTTAAATTTACGCTTTGGCAGGGCTTTGAAATTTTATTTTCGCGCGTTTTGCTTTTGGGTGTAAAATTTCCAGCGAATTCTGCGGCTGAAATTTTACGGGGCAGAATTTTGTCGTTTCGCACCCGCGCGCAGTCTGCGTCTCGGGGTTTGGTTAAAACTTTACGGAGCAAAATTTCGCCGATCAAAATTTTAAGAAACGTAGCTCTGCTGCGTGGAATTTTGCTTGGTAGAAATCCGCGCTTAGGAGCTTCGAGCGATGGTATTGCTCTGCTCGCGATTTTTCGCAAGCGTAGAAATCCGCTCTTAGGAGCTTCGAGCCGTAAAATTTCATATCCGTGGATTTATGAGCGTAAAATACCCGCGCGCAAAATTTCGTTTTTTGAAATTTTGCAAACTCCGACTTTTAAAATTTTGCAAGCTCTGTTTTACTGCGCGAGCGTCGCACCAAGATCGCTCGGAGCCTCAAATTTTGCGTCGCGAAATCCATTTGCCGCTCCTGCAAATGTAGCAAACAAAAATTTTTGCGCCATGCGAGCTGTAAAATTTATCAAATTTGCCGGTTCCGTAAGCAGTTCCGAGGCTGCTTCGAGTCTTGCGCTAACAGCCGCCGCAAATAGGACGCAAGCCGCGAGTTTTACAGCCGCAAATTTTGCTGCGACTAAAGCCGTAAAAGCAAGACCTGTAGCAATCAAGGCAATTATCGCAAAGGTCGCAAATGCCTTAAATTTAACTAGCTCCCGCGTTTTTGCGCGTCTAAAAAACGGGAGTGATTTAAAGGAGGCGAGCCATGCACATTAGCGAAGGAGTTTTGAGCGCGCCCGTGCTGCTCGCAGGCTGGGCGGTTACGGCGCCTGCGGTAGCGGCGATTTTATGGCGCGTAAAGCAGGCTGAAATCCCTAGGATCGCATGTTTTAGCGCGCTGTTTTTCGTCGCCTCTTTCGTGCACCTGCCTGTGGGCGTCAGCTCCATGCACCTGATGCTAAGCGGGCTCGTGGGCGCGTTTTTGGGCTCGCGCGCGATCTTGGCGATTTTTGTCGCGCTATTTTTGCAAGGGGTGTTTTTCGGCTTCGGAGGGCTTAGCGTGCTCGGCGTAAATACCGCAGTCATCGGCTTTCCGGCGGTTTTGGGCGGGCTCTTTGCCGCCGCCTCAAAAGCGCAAGAGCTAAAAGCGCGCACGCAAAAAATTTATCTATTTTTGGCGGGTTTCGTGCCGATCGTCTGCTCGATGCTGCTTCTTGATCTCGTGCTTTTCATCAGCGGACGGGAGTTTTTTGCTATCGCGACGCTCATCTCGCTCGAAGGCGCAATTCTAGCTGTTTTGGAAGGAATCATCACCCTTTTTGCGCTTAGCTTTATTGCGAAATTTTACGGCGGACAAAGGCGATGAGAGCGCTATTTTTCTTAGCGGTTTTGAGCTCTTTTGCATTTTCGCATGCGCTTCATCTTTTTGCGACGCAAGAGGGCGATAGAGTGGCGATTTATAGCTATTTTTATAAAAATTCTCCCTGCATGGAGTGCGAAGTTTTAATCAGTGCGGGCGGGCGCGAAATTTTGCGCACTAGGACCGATAAAGAGGGACTTGCGAGCATACGAATGCCAGCTAAAAATTTTACTATTCAAATTTACGGAGGTGCAGGGCATGGTGCGCAGATGGAATTTAGCGCCGAGGACTTTACGCCGCAGGATTCCGGTGATCCTGAAAATTCCACGCCGCAAAATTCTGACGTTTCTAAAAATCCTGTGCCGCAAAATTTGAACGCCGCTAAAAATTCCGCGTTCGAAGGCAGTGCGTCCGAAAATATCGCGCCTAAAGACAGCGTATCTGAAGATAAAATTCCAAGCGCTTCCGAGCCTTTGGAAAATTCCACCTCCCAAAGCATCTCGCCGAAAGAAAACTCCAAAAATGACATTCAAAGCATGGCGTTTCAAAGCCAGTCTGCCGAGGCGCCTAAAATCGCGCTTTGTTTGGCCTTGATTTTCGGCTTTTTTGGCTTAATGTGGCTAGCGAAAAGAGCGCGCAAATGAGCCCCGCCGTATCACTGCTCGCGTTTTTCATCTTCAGCTTCGGCGTCGGACTTAGCGGGCAGCTTTACGCGGCGTTTTTTGCTCCACCGCTACTTCTTTTTGCGCTTAAAATTTCGATTGCGCGCGCGGTCTGCACAAGGCTTGCGGTATTAAATATCTTTGCGATTTTAAGCGCGTTAAGCCCCGCCATAGTCGGCAACTACGAGCTTGCGGGCGTGATATTTTTGCGCGCGAATTTGATAATGGCGTTTGCAATTTTGCTATTTTACGGCAAAGACGAATATTTTTTCGCGCGCGGATTTTACGGGCTCGGGCTCGGCGAAAAGCTAAGCGCTTTGGTGTATTGCTGTGGGCGATTCGTAAATTTTTTACGCTCGGATCTAGGAGGGCTGCAAGCACTTTTGCGAATGCGCGGATTTGTGGGGACGAGCGGAATTTTCACCTATAAAATTTATGCAAATTTAGTTGGAATTTTAGCGATTTCGGCGCTTGAGCAAGCAAGAAATTTAAGCCTGGTGATGAGCGCGCGAGGGTTTTGCGGTAGGCTATTTTACGAACGTCGCGATGGCTTGAGCGTCTCGGAGGCCTCGTTTTTGGCGTTCGTGCTGGCATGCGTATTTATTAAAATCGGAGCTATCTTATGAGCTGTTCGCTTAAGGCGCTGGATTTAAGCGCTAAAAATGGCGAGCGAGAAATTTTTCGCGGCGTAAATTTGAGCGTAGGGCATAAGGAAAAAGTGGCGATCTTGGGCGCGAACGGGCAGGGCAAGACGAGCCTGCTTCAAATTTTAGGCGGCCTAAGGCAATGGGGCGAGGGCGAGATCGAGCTTTTCGGTGAGAAGCTTGAGTGTGCGGAGGATTTTGTAAAATTTCGCCACGAGATCGGGTTTTTGTTTCAAAACAGCGACGATCAATTTTTGTGCGCGAGCGTGTTTGAGGACGTCGCATTTAGCCTGCGTGCGCAAAATGAGCGGTTAAAACGAGC